>NZ_JBFTNV010000016.1:0-148622 GCF_056397645.1 Rhizobium sp. 05L429
GAGAATGCAGGCCGCATCGAGCTTTCTAATCTCGTCATCGACGGATCGAACCGCTGGCTAGCCGATTATGCCGGCGCCCTCATCCAGTTCACCGGCGTCGGCGAGGTGCTGATCGACAATTGCGAGATCGTCGGCAGCCGCAAGCACGCGCTGCAGCTCGAGCGCTGCGGCGGGCGGATCGAGCGCAGCAAGATCTCGGGCGCCGGGCAGTCCGGCATCTACGCGGTGGAATCGKCGGGGCTTTCGATCACGGGCAATAMAGTCTCCGACTGCGGCAATGGCGGCATTCTGGTGCATCRCTGGAAGAAGGCCGAGGATGGCACGATCRTTTCCGGCAATCGTGTCTCCAATATCCGCGCCAATGACGGCGGCACCGGCGAAAATGGCAACGGCATCAATATTTTCCGCGCCGACGGGGTGACGGTGACTGACAACCAGATCTCCGACTGCGCCTTTACCGCAGTCCGTGCCAATTCCGGCTCCAACATCCTGATCAGCAACAACCAGTGCCGCCGCTCGGGCGAGACGGCCATTTATGTCGAGTTCGAATTCGTCGGCGCCGTCGTGTCAGGCAACATGATCGACGGCGCTGCTAACGGTATCTCGATTGCCAATTTCGACCAGGGCGGCCGGCTGGCAAGTGTGACGGGCAACGTCATCCGCAATCTGACGCTCAAAGGTCCCTACAAACACGAAGTCGGCTTCGGTATCGGCATCGCGGCGGAGGCCGATACGCTGGTATCAGGCAATGTCATCGAGGATGCGCCGCGCTGGGGGCTGCAGATCGGCTGGGGATCCTATCTGCGCAACGTCGTCGTCAACGGCAATGTGGTGCGCAAGTCGCCGGTCGGCTGCGCGGTCTCGGTTGCCGAGGGCGCAGGTTCAGCCGTCATCACCGACAACATCTTCCAGGAGATGGGCAAGGGCGCTGTGCTGGGCTTCGAATGGGAGAAGCAGGTCTCGGACGAGCTTGCGGACGATAGCTCCCCCTACGGTCAGCTGACCGTCGCGCGGAACCGGATTTCCTGAGCGCTATCAAAAGCTTTCATCGACATATCATCCGCGGATGCTTTCTTCGTTCCTGCACTGGCTTTAGGGTTGGCGCGAAATGGAAGGGGATATGCCATGCTGACAATCTACGGGGTTTACCGCTCGCGTTCCGCGCGCGTTTACTGGATGGCCGAGGAACTGGGGATCGAATTCAGATCCGTGCCGGTGCTGCAGGCCAACCGGCTTGCCAACCCGCTCTCGCCGGATGCGCCTGTCAACACGCTCTCGCCGGAATTCCTTGCCATCAATCCGATGGCGCTGATCCCAGCCATCAAGGATGGCGATCTCGTGCTGAACGAGTCGCTGGCGATCAATCTCTATCTCGCGCGAAAATATGGTGGCGATCTCGGCGGCAAAACCGTCGAAGAGGACGGTTTGATGGCGATGTGGACCATCTGGGCGGTTTCCGAGCTCGACGGCAACACCGGCAAGATCGTTTCGACCTATGATAACGGCAACGAAAACACCGAGGCGGGACGCGCGGTGATCGATGTCGCCTGCCGCACCATGAGGCGGCCGCTTTCGGTCCTCGAAAAGCAACTCGACGGCAAGGACTGGATCCTCGGCGGGCGTTTTACGGTCGTCGACCTCAACATCGCGGAAGTGCTGCGCTACGCCCAGAGCGAAACTGCTCTCTTCGACGCGCATCCGAACATTGATGCCTGGATCAGGCGCTGCCAGTCGCGCCCGGCCTATCTGGAGATGCAGCGCAAGCGCTCGCTGGAGCCGGTCGAAATCTGAGGATCAGCCGAAGACCGCGGCCGTTTCAGCCATTTCCTCGCGGATCCAGGCCTTGAAGTCGCGCACCTTCTTCGGCTCACGGCTGCCTTCGGCACTCACGAAATAATAACCGTCGCCGGTATTGGCGCGAATGCCGAAGGGTGCGACCAGCCTGCCTTCCTGCAATGAAAAGCCCGCAAGCGTCTGCCAGGCGAGCATCACGCCCTGCCCGGCAATCGCCGAATCGAGGCAGAGCGAGGCATCGTTGAACACATGGCGCACGGCAGGCGGCGCGCCAGAGAGACCGGCTGCCTGCATCCAGACATCCCATGTGAACATGGCGTGAGCATCGATGACGGCCGGCAGTTTCAGKATATCGGCCGGCTCCTTCAGCTTCGCGGCCATCTCGGGGGAGCAGACAGGAAACACCACCTGGTCCAAGAGATGCTCGACCTTCACGCCCGGCCAATGTCCCTTGCCGACCCGGATGGCGACATCGATGTCGGAGGCGGCCAGATTGACGAGTTTGGTGGTCGCGTCGAGGCGCAGGTTGATTTCCGGGTGGCGTTCCATGAACCTGTCCAGCCGGCAGACCAGCCAGCGGGCAGCCAAAACAGGCGCCACCGATATGGTCAGGATGCATTCGTCCTTGCGCTGCGCCATCGAGACAGCTTCCGCAAGACGGAGGAAGCCTTCGTTCAGGGCGGCAAGAACGGGAGCGCCTGCTTCCGTTGCCAGCATGCCCTTCGGCGTGCGCTCGAAGAGCAGCCGGCCGAGCTGTGCTTCAGCCTTGATGACCTGCTGGCTGACGGCGCCGACGGAGACGCCAAGTTCATCCGCGGCCGCCTGAAGCGAGCCCAGCCGGCCAACGGCCTCCAATGCGCGAAGGCCATTGAGATGTACGGAATTGAGATTTCTCATATAGTTTTCCTATAGTATGGAACCGGTAATCTCAATTGAAAAGCGGATATTCATCGCCGATATTGACAGCACAAGACGATTATCTCCGAAGGCATTGGATAGAATGAGCCGTCGAGGCCGATGATCCTGCTCGCGCCGATGGCCGTACCACGCTTTGAGAAAGCGAGAGCCGAGATGACACTGCTGAAGTTTTTCTGGAGCCAACCAAATCCTGGTACGAGTAGCTCACCGACCKAATATGATTGGGATGTCGATCTGCTCGATCACCCTGATATCGTTGCCATGTCACAGCGCGAGCTTGCAGACCTGCCTTTGCCGATGCCCGCGTCGCACCGCACGCCACAACGACAACTAGAGAAATGCGTCTGAAACTGTAATATATTCCCGTTCAGGAATATTCAGGGCGGGCGGCATGACGGAAAGTGTGGAAGGCATTCTGGCGCGGTTGAGGCGGCTGGCAACGGAGGCAGGCCTGCCTGGCATCGAGGAAAGTACCTCTTATGGCAGCCCGGCGCTGAAGGTCGGTGGCAAAAGTTTCGTCGCGGTCAAGAACGATGAAACGGTGGTGATCTCGATCCCGATCGACCACAAGGAACACCTGCTGACGATGGCGCCCGATATCTATTATCAGACGAACCACTATGTCGGCTGGCCGCATCTGCCGGTCCGGATTGCCGTTATCGACGACGACGAACTCAAGCAGCGGCTGATCGACGCCTGGACGTACCGGGCGCCGAA
Source organism: Rhizobium sp. 05L429 (assembly GCF_056397645.1). Taxonomy (NCBI): domain Bacteria; kingdom Pseudomonadati; phylum Pseudomonadota; class Alphaproteobacteria; order Hyphomicrobiales; family Rhizobiaceae; genus Rhizobium; species Rhizobium sp. 05L429. The sequence continues at coordinate 3,430 of NZ_JBFTNV010000016.1, forward strand.
GAAGTTGATATTCGCCTATAGGGCTTAGACTTTTTCGCGTGCAAGTGCGCGCTGTACCGCGGGGCGCTCCAGCATGCGGCCGTAATGTTCGCTGACCCTCGGGAAAACCGAGGGATCGACGCCGTCGGATGGCAGCCAGCCAGTCATGACGAAGAGATAGGGATCGGCGACCGTATAGGCGTCGCCCATGACCCACGGACCCTGGAACAGGCTTGCCTCGATCAGTTCGAAGCTTTCGGTCATGGTCTGCGGCACCTTGGCCTTCATCGCCTCCAGCGCGGCGGCGTCATCGGCCCAACGGTACCCGCGCGGGCGGTGGGCATGGTTCACATGCACGGTCGACGAGATGTAGCTGTTGAAAGCCTGCAGTCGCGCAAACTCGAAGGGATCGTCGATCGGGCCAAGCTTTGCGGCTGGCGCGATCTGGGCGATATAAGCAAGGATTGCCGTATTCTCGGTCAGCACGCCACGTTCGGTCGCCAGGGCTGGAACGCGACCTTTCGGATTGATCTTCAGATAGGCTTCCGAACGCTGTTCGTTTTCCCGCGTATTGACCTTCTTGGCGTCGAAGGAGAGGCCGGATTCCTCAAGGGCGATAAGACTTGCAAGCGCGCAGCTTCCCGGTGCGAAATAAAGTGTAAGCATGATGAGACTCCCCTTTTCGGGGAGCCTTATAGCGTGAGCTTCAGGGCCGGCGAAAGATAGAGCCGTGCTTTCTCTTCACCTCGGCGGGCAGAATAAGCGACACTCAGGCGCAGCCTGGCACATCTTCCAGCCGGTACCAAACCGGAATGCCGCGCTCGGTGGCGATGCGCACGTCGTTATCCGCCCCTTTGGAATCGCCCGGCAGGCGCAGCACGCCCTCGCAGAGCTGCAGCAGCCGGCCGGCCACCGGATGGAAGATTTCCTCGTAGAGATCATCTCCGACAGACTTTCCCCCGGCCGCATGCCAGATCGGCAAGGCCACCCATTCGCCGATCATCGGCACATGGCCTGCCCGGAAAAGTGCGCAGGACGGCTCCTCCAGGCGCTTGAGGTTGGCAGCCATCTTTGCCGGGTCATCGCCCGTTCCGGACCTGTAGGGCCCGGCAATCAAAATTAACATGATCTACTCCATCGACTCCCGGCCTCATGCACGGGATTTCGCGAAAATGCACGATATTTCTTGAATGTCGAGTCAATTCGTGCATATTCGCGATACTTCGTAGATTTTCGTGCAGGAGCATTCATGCTGACCAGCCAACGCAAGGCCCTCATCCTCGATATCCTGCGCCGCGACGGGCAGGTGATTGCCAAGCGGGTGGCGGAGGATTTCGAACTCTCGGAGGATACGATCCGCCGCGATCTGCGGGAGATGGCGGCGGAAGGGCTGCTGAAGCGCGTGCATGGCGGCGCCTTGCCCATTGCCCCTGATCTGCCCGACTTCACGGCCCGCAGTGAAGTCGCTTCCGAGATCAAGGCCCGGCTCGGCGCAAAGGCGGCGCAGATGGTGAAAGCCGGGCAGATGGTATTTCTCGACGGCGGAACGACGACGGCGGAAGTGGCGCGCCATCTGCCGCGAGACATTCCCCTCACCATCGCCACGCACAGCCCGACGATTGCCGCCGAGCTGGAGCATTACCCGACGGCCGAGGTGATCCTCTGCGGCGGCAGGCTCTACAAGCACTCGATGGTGGCGACAGGCGCGGTCGCGATGGCGACGATCTCCGCTCTGCGGCCGGATATCTTCTTCCTCGGGGTGACGGCCGCTCATCCCGTGCACGGATTTTCGACCGGTGATTTCGAGGAGGCGGCAATCAAGCGGCACATTGCCCGCTGTTCAGCGGAGACGCATGTGCTGCTGACCGCGGAGAAATTCGATCTCGTTTCACCCTGCCCGGTGCTGGCCGTCAGCGAGGTGGCGGGGCTGATCGTGCCAGCGGAAATGCCGGCCGAACGGCTGAAGCCCTATCGCGATCTCAACGCTGCGATCTTGGCAGCGTGATTGCCCTGTGAGACAGAGAACAGCGTGATCCTTTGACCTACGATTCAACGTGTGATTTCGATGCTGTCGATCGAGTAATCAGAGGCGCCGAGATCATCGGATTGACTGTGCATGACCAAGAAGTAGCGAAGTTCCTCGATATAATATCCGCTTTCCTTCCAGCTTGTATGGTCGCACTGCAGCGGCCAGGCGCGGCCTTCAAGAGCAGCGTGGACAGTCTTCGCTTCGACCGACCGGCCAATCATGCAGGAGGTTTCTTGAAGCCCGGCTCCTCCCGACATTTCCGTACCGAAGGAAAAGGAGGCATCAGCAGCCCAAGCCGAGACGGTCAACGTCAATGCTGTCGTGATCGTTATCCTCCGGTTTTCCTGAGGGCCGTGTAAGCCCCGCTGATTGTTTTTGGATTTCAGCTGCACTGGACCCACCTCTTCACGGTCCATGACGAAGCTTGGACTATAGACTTCACGAACCCGGGTCGTCCCGCTTTTGCCTGGTTTGACGACGAGGGTGACCTGGTGACCGGGTCTTGTGCTGCTCGTCCTCGTAATGCTGGCCTCCAGTGCGACAGGTCCGTTGGGCAGTATCGCCTGCAGCTTTGCGGCCGTTGCCTGCACATTTGCGGGAACGGCGACATCATCCAGCCCAGGTTCGTCGCCGTAGCCAGGCTGGCTGATCTCTTGAAGAATCGATTGAAACGAGGCGCGCCCCTGGCTGAAGATTGTTTCATCGGGATGACTAAGGCATCCCCTGAATGATCGTTCGATGAGCTGCTGGGCTTCCCTCTCGCCGAATTTCTGCCTTATGACATCGAAATGCTCCATCACCGATATGATGACGGCATTGGCACCCTCATTGATGACTGTCTGGTTATTGTCGCGCATCGCGTCGACCAGGATTTGACATTTGGATTCAGTCGTCAAACTGCCAAGGAGCGGGTTAGGCGAACCGCCGGAGGATTCTGCCGCCTGCGCCGCACCCAACCCCTGCCCAGAATGCCGTGACGGCAACGACACCGAACGATCCGAATCTTGCCATCCAGATATTTTCCTTGTTGACCTGCGCTCACTCGGTCAAAGCCGAGGTCACCCTGACATCACCGACATGGATGCCATTCCAGTTGTGCATCGATTTATTTGCCAGAGCGGTCAGCGCAGCATGTTCCTTGCTGCCCTTTTCGAAGTAGCGGGCAAGTGTCGCTGCAACCATGGCTTCGGCAGCGCGGGTGGTACCATCATCACACTTCAATGCGATCGCAATACCCTGTTCCGGGATGGCAGCGCAGAAGACGCCTTCGGCGCCCGTCTTGCAAAAGATCCGTCCGGGGGCKATCTGCATCAGCACTGTGCAGGCGCGGCCGGTGCCGGCGACATAGAAGGGCTCTGCCATGCAGGCTTCGAAAAGGCGGCGGGATGCTTTTGCACGCTCACGACCGAGGCCATTGCCGGTCGCCATCTTCGCAAAGCCGTGGGCGAGTGCCTTCAGCGGCACGGCATAGCTCGGAATGGAGCAGCCATCGGTGCCGCAATTGTCATGGCCGAGTGCTGCACCCGTCAGGTTCTCCATGGCGTCGCGGATCTGCTGCTKCAGCGGATGGTCGTATCCGACATAACCCTTGCTATCGATGCCCTGATGGCAGCATGTGCAGACGAAGCCGGCATGCTTGCCGGAGCAATTGTTGTGAAGCGCCGTCGGCTTCTCCAGCGTGCGCGCCTGGTGGATCAGCGTCTTCTGGTCCGAGGACCAGTGCGCGCCGCATTCCAATGCGTCCATGTCACGGCCGGCTCGCGAGAGCATGGAGGCGGCGAGCGCCACATGTTCGTCCTCGCCGCTATGGGAGGAACAGGCGAGAGCCAGTTCCTTGTTGCCGAACCCATGGGCATCCGCCGCGCCGCTTTCGACCAGCGGCAGCGCCTGCATCGCCTTGCAGGCCGAGCGCGGAAAGACGCCAGCCTCGATAACACCCAGCGAAAAGGCGACACGGCCATCGCCATCCACGATCGCAACCGATCCGCGATGGCGGCTTTCGACGAGCGAACCTCGGGTGACTTCAACGAGGACGGGATTGGACATGGGCGAGAATCCGGATTGTTGGCAGGGAGACTGAGGGCATAGCCCCTCGCTTTCCGAAAGCCAATGGAATTTGCGCTGCATGCCGGCCRATCACAGCATCTAAACAACCATCACACGAAGTGACTGTTGTTGCGGCAAGCTATCGTTTTCCGTGTAGGCACGATGGAGCTAGAGATAGGGCATCAGGACTCGTTCTCATGCCATCTTCATTTTCTTCCATCATCCGCGACAGCCGCATCCGCATTCCGACCGTCACCCTGGTTGCACTCGCCTTCACCTATGCCTCGACCGTCCCCTATCAGTCGATCATCGGCATCAGCGAACTCGGCATGAGTGACGGCGCCTATTCGGCGCTGGTGTTTGCCGCTGCCGTCGTCAATGTCGCGATCAGCCTTACGCTCGGCATATGGTCCGACAGGCTGACGGAAAGACGGCCGCTGGTGCTGGCGCTTTCGGTTGCAGGCATTATCGGCTTCGGATCGATCGCGCTCATCCACAGTCCCGCCATCTTCATCCTTTCGGTGCTGTTTCTAGTGCCGATGAGCAATTCCACCTATTCGCTGCTCTTTGCGAGCGTGCGGGCGCGCACCAATCAGCTGGCCCGCAGCGAGGCGGTMGCCATCACTTCGACGGTGCGGGCGCTCTATTCCGGCTCATGGGCGGTGGCGCCGGGGCTGGTCGGCCTGGCGCTGGTGACCTCGCCATCGATGACTCCGGCCTACGCGGTTGCGGCGCTGGCAAGCCTGACCTGCTTCTGCCTCTATTTCTTCTTCGCACCCGGCAACGGTCCGGCGCGCGAGACGATGCCCAACCAGCCGGGTTTCTTCGCCTCGCTAAAGCGGGTCTTTGCGCCCGATGTTTTCCAGCGTGTCTTCGTCATGTCGCTGCTGCTCGGCCTGCAGCGGCTGAACGGCATGGTCGCACCGCTCATCATCGTGCACTCGATCGGCGGCTCGGTCGTCGACGTCGGCTTCCTGTCAGGCCTGACGGCCCTCCTAGAAATGCCCTTCATGATGATGTGGGGGCTGGTGCAGCGGCGCTTCCATACGGTGCATGTGCTGGCCTTCGGCTCGGTGCTCTACTGTCTGTACCTGGTGCTGCTCGGCTTTGCCACCGCACCCTGGCAGCTCTATGCGCTGCTTGGTCTCAACGCCTGCGGGGCGGCTGCGATCCTCAGCCTGCCGATCACCTATCTGCAGGATCTCATCGCCGACCGGCCGGGGCTCGGCAGTTCACTGATCTCGCTCAACACCTTTATCGGCATCGGCGTCGCCGCAGGTGTTTTCGCTCTGGGAACGGCAGTCACCGATTATTCCGGCACGGCCTTCGTCGGCGCCGCTGTCGGCATCGTCACCATCGTGATCCTGCTTTATCTGGAAAGCGGCAGTCGCGTGCGCCAGCCGGCATAAATCTCTCTTCTTGGCAATTCCTTATGGAAAACCGAACGACACTTTTCCGGGAATTGCTCTATCTCGGGGTAATCCGATAGGCACAGCGGCGCGCGCCAAGCAGGATATGCTCGCTACGCTCGACATTGGCCGAAAGCACGCTGCGGAAGGTTTCGATTTCCGAACGGCAGAAGCCGGCGCAGACCGTCGCCGCCGCGCAGATCGGACAATGGTTTTCGACAAGCATCAATGATCCGTCGCTCTCCTGCCAGCTATCGGCCATATAGCCCTCGCGGCTTCGGATGGCGGCGAGCCCCTCGACGCGGGCGGCAAGATCCGGCCTKCCGGCAAGCTCTTCGCGATAGCGCTGCAGCGTTTCGTTTTCGCGGGCGGCAATGACTGCATCGAGCGCGGCGGGGCCGAGCTGCTCGACAACAGTCGTCAGCAAGGTTGCCGTCAGTTCAGCATGGCCATCCGGAAAATGCCTGTTACCCTCAGCCGTAAGATGCCAGAGCTGGCTTGGGCGCCCCCTGCCCCTGGCGGCGACGGTGACAGGTTCCACCAGCCCTTCTTCCGCCATCTTGGCAAGCTGCTGTCGGGCGGCCTCACCGGAAATGCCGAGCGCATCGCCGACTGCAGCAGCGAGCTGCGGCCCTCCGGTCTTCAACAGGATCAGGATGCGGTTGACGGGAGACTGGCGCATATTTCCAAGTTATCTCTTGTTTTAATCCGAGGCTCATGCAATTTTCCAATTAATAGCTTGGAAAATAATCACGAGCCAGGAAAAACGCAAGGATTCATCATGTCCGAGACCGCCTTGGAGCCACCCGGCTCGTCAACCTCCCTCTTCCAGCTGTTTTCTCCCTCGCTGTTGCCGGCGACATTGATGCTTGGCGGCGGCATGACGATCTCAGCCGTCGAAAGTTACATTACAGCGACGATCGCGCCGAGCATCGTGCGGGACATCGGTGGGCTTGAGCTGTTTTCCCTGGTGACGACACTTTATATCGCTGCCACCATACTGGGGTCGATCTTCATGGCGATGCGACCGAAGAGCATTAGTCTGCGCAATGTCTATATTGTTGCGGCCGTGGTCTTCGGTGTCGGCAGCCTGCTTTGCGCTGTTGCACCTTCGATGCCGGTCGTGCTGATCGGCCGAACGGTGCAGGGTTTCGGCACCGGCGCACTTGCCGCCCTCTGTTACGCTTTCATCCGCTTTGTCTATCCCGAGCCGCTCTGGCCCAAGGCTTCGACGCTCTATGCGGCGATCTGGGGTGTGTCGACCGTCATCGGGCCGACGCTCGGTGGCTTCTTTGCGCATGGCAGCAGCTGGCGCTATGCCTTCGCCGTGCTCGTGCCGCTCGGCGTACTGATGGCGATGCTGGCGCCGCGGCTGCTACCAGAGGCCGAGGACGACCGCGAACAGACGAAGGTGCCTGTCATGCAGATCTGCCTGTTGCTGGCGGCGGTGCTCCTGGTCAGCACCGCGGGCACGGTCGAGATGACAACGGCGAAGATCGCGCTGATCGCCGTTTCGGTCGTCGCCGTCGGCGCGATGCTCGTCATCGAACGCAAGGGAGACAACCGGCTGCTGCCATCAGGCGCGGTAACGCTCAGTCGACCGATCTCGCGGGTGTACCTCACAATGCTCGGTCTGACCTTCGTTTTGGTCAGCGATATCTTCATTCCCTATTTCCTGCAGGTCCTGCACGGGGTGACGCCGCTGATCTCGGGCTATCTGGTGGCGCTGGTCGCGCTCGGATGGACGGTGGCCGCTTTCTCCAGCGGCTCCTTCTCCGGCCGGAAAGCCAACGCGGCAGTTATTGCAGGCTGTGTGACGGAGGCCGCGGCAACAGCCGCACTCGCCATCTTCCTCGCCCGCGAAAATACTGATGCGCATCTCGCGATCCTTGGACCGGCGGCGGTTGCCATGTTCATGATGGGTTTCGGGATCGGCCTTGGCTGGGCGCATCTCGTCGCTAAGGTTCTGAAGCTCGTAATCGACAGCGAGCAGGACAAAGCGTCGGCGGCAATCCCGACCATGAGCTCGCTCGGCAGCGCCTTCGGCGCGGCCTTTGCCGGCGTCATCGCCAATGGCGCAGGACTGGTAGAGCCGGGAGGCGTTGCAGGGGCGCTTTCAGCTGCAGGCTGGCTCTATCTGATCATGGCCGTGCCCGGGCTGATTGCCATCGGCGCGGCGCTATCGCTCAACCGAGCTTCAGCATGATCTTGCCGATGTGGTTGCTGGTCTCCATCAGCCGATGGGCGGCGGCCACATCTTGGAAGGCAAAGGTCTTGTAGATGACGGGCGCGACCGTGCCGGCTTCGAGAAGCGGCCAGACTTCGGACAGGAGATCGTCGCGGATCGCCCGCTTCTCCTCTGCCGTGCGCGGGCGCATGGTGGAGCCGGTCACCGTCAGGCGCTTGACCATGATCGGCGCCAGGTTGACCTTTTCGGCAACCGCGCCCTGCAGGAAGGCGATGATGGACAGGCAACCGTCTTTGGCCAGCGAGGCGATGTTCTTTTCGAAATAGGCCGCGCCGATCATGTCCAGGACGATATCCACGCCGTGACCGGTCTCTTCCTTGATGACGGCGGCGAAATCCTCTTGCTTGTAGTTGATGGCCCTCGTGGCGCCGAGCTTCTCGCAGGCCTCGCACTTCTCCTTGGAGCCGGCGGTCGCATATACCTCGGCGCCGAAGGCCTTGGCGAGCTGAATGGCGGTTGTACCGATGCCGCTGGAACCGCCATGGATCAGCACTTTCTCGCCTTCCGTCAGACCGGCCATCTGGAAGAGGTTTGCCCAGACGGTAAAGAAAGTCTCCGGAAGAGCAGCCGCCTTCACTGCATCGTATCCCCTAGGGAAAGGCAGTGCCTGGCCGGCGGGCAGAAGGCAATATTCGGCATAGGCGCCGCCGTTTGCGAGGCCGCAGACCTTGTCGCCCAGCGCATAGCCAGTCACGCCAGGGCCGATCGCAACGACTTCGCCGGCAAGTTCGAGGCCGAGAATGGGGCTCGCATCCTTCGGTGGCGGATAGCTCCCCTGGCGCTGGGAAATATCAGGGCGGTTGACGCCAACAGCCTCTGTATGGACGAGGATCTGGCCTTCGCCCGGCACCGGCACCGGTCCGTTTGCAATGACCATCGCCTCCGGCCCGCCGAAAGACGGCAGATCGACAAAACGCATATGCGAAGGCAACGACATGACCCGGCTCTCCCTATTCCGAAGCATTGGAGATAATTCAGGGTCCGGGGCTTGGGAAGGCCGGAAGTAACAGAGGCGTCAATTCGCCTCGCCTAACGTATGGAATATGAGGCCCTCGTCGCTCTCCTTGGCGCTCGACTTCACCTGGGCGATTTCGGCGCTGACGCGATTGATATCGTCGATGACGAGACCTTCCGGCAGTTCGAGAACACCGATCGAGCAGCGCATCAGCGGGAAGAAGGCTTCCGCGCCGGCGCGATCGTGACCGCGGATACGGCCGGCGGCGCGGTCCTCATCCGAATAGAAATCAAGCACGTCATCATGGAAATCGCTGATCAGACGGTCGAGGATTTCCGTCAGTTCCTCCTTCGTCCAGCCGACGACGCCGATGAAGAAGTCGTCGCCGCCGACATGGCCGAGGAAGTGGCGCTCGGCGAAGAAGTAACGGCGCATCAGCGCGGCGAAGAGCGAGATCGCATGATCGCCGAGATGGAAGCCGTAGGCATCATTGAAGGGTTTGAAGTTGTCGAAGTCGCAATAGCAGAAATGGCGCACTTCATCGCCGTCGCGGCCGGAATGGCGCATGAAATCACGGATGGCGCGGTTACCCGGCAGGCCGGTCAGCGGGTTCTGGTCCTGCGCCGTCTTCAGCTGCTTTTCGTTGATGACCTTGATCAGCGAAGCGGCGGAAACGACACCGGCATAACGCATGTTGTCGGTGAGGATCAGGCAGTTGCTGCCTTCCATATTGGCGAAGATCGCCATCAGCTGGTCGGCGTCGCTGTCGAGGCCGACGATCGGCGCGCGCTCGACAAAATGCGAGATGGTGCGCTCATAGACCTTGTTCTTCAGGAGATCGCGGCCGAAGGGCTGATAGATATATTCCTTGAGGTGATGCTCGTGGATAATGCCGCGCGGTTCACCATTGGCGTTCAGCACCGGGAAGTAGGCCTGGCGCGGGTTGCGGCGGAACAGCTMGAATACCGTGTCGATGGCGTCGCTCTCATAGACGGTCGGCAGCATTTCGATCTGCTTGCGGATGAGGATTTCATCGAGCGACTGGCTGTTGCCCTTGTTCTTGCCGAGTTCCTGCAAGTGCGGGTAGGCCGGTACGAGCTCTGAGAGATGCGTCGATKGGCGGGAGATGAACCAGCCCTGCACGAGATCGACGCCATAATCGCGGCAGACGATAAATTCGGCTTCCGTCTCGATGCCCTCGGCGATCACGCGGGTGCCGAGCACGTGGGCCATGTGGACGATGCTCTTCAACAGGTGCCGCTTGCGCGGGCTGCGATCGATATCGGCGACGAAATGGCGGTCGATCTTCAGGTAGTCGACGGAGTAATCGCAGAGCAGCTTCATCTCGCCGTGGCCAACGCCGAAATCGTCGATCGCCAGCTTGAAGCCAGCCTTGCGCAGGCGCAAGACGAGTTCGGCGAACTCGGGCACGCTGGTATTGTCGAAGCGCTCGGAGAATTCGAAGCAGATGGAGGACGGCGGGATATTCGCCGTTTTCAGCTGCAGCAGCAGACTCTCGACAAGACGATTGCCATGCGGGATGAGGCGAACGTCGAGATTGAGGAAAAGCGTGGCGGTCGCGAAATTCGAGAGCGTCGCAAACTTGGCGAGTGCGCGGTTCGCGACCATTTGCTCAAGTTGCAGGAGCTGTCCGGTCTCATGGGCTTCGTCAAGGATTTCTATCGGCGTTTCGAAACCGATGCGCTCCTGTCCGCGCATGAGGGATTCATAACCGAAGACCGTGCCGGTGCCGGCTTCGACGATCGGCTGAAACGCATTTTCGACGACGAGTTTGGCGAGGGTGACGATTTGATCGCTAGCGTAACGACGCACGACACCCGGTTCGACGCTGGCAGCCAAAGACATGCCAATCTCCACTGTAACCTTTTCTTTTTCGGCCGGACAATGGAGCAGAAGGGTCAACGAACCCTTTCGTCAGTGTGAAACTTTTATGAACGCGCAAACGCTCATGCACGCTGAGCGCTTATTAGATTTTTGTTTTTTCAATCAACGGCTTACTCAAGCCGAGCGGCGGTGTTCCGCTTCGTGATCGGCGAACATATCGGCGACGCATCTGCCGCCGCTGGGTGCGCTTTCATCGGCCAGAACTTCGTTGCGATATTCGCCCAATTTACGGGCGGCATCCCACAGGCGCAGTGCTTCGCGCACGACTTCGCTGCTCGATGCATATCCGCCTTGATCGACAGCATCGCGGATGCCGGCTGCCTGGAGCGGTGAGATGGAAACGGTGACCATCGGCATGGAATTCTCCTCCCATTCTATTTCGGCAGAGACTGCCTCGGGGGTCCATTTTCGGCTTTCTGGGGCGACGCGCGCCAATGCCGAAGTGCCTCAGCACAGGAGGCGGCCCTTCTCAGGAGCAGCCTTCAATTCCGGAATTTTAGTACCCCGTCATCTTCTTGTCAAAAAAGAAACGGCTGGGACCTGACCATCCGGCGGCCTCTCTCCACAGTTTCAAGACCGAATACCTAGGCCGAAGGCGAGCATTGTCCAGCCCTGAACGATAAGATCGATTGCCAGGAACAGGCCGAGGATCCAGAGGCTGTTGACCGGCCAACCGAGCGCAATCAGGAAGCCTGCAAGGGCGGTGATGACGCCGCTTGCGACAATCCAGCCCCAGCCTTTGAGCGGCCGCATACGCCTACCGACGAAGACGCGAAAGACACCGGCAATAAGCAGCGCAATGGCGAGAAACAACGTCAAGGCTGCCGAGGTGAGGATCGGGTTGATGAAGGCGAATATGCCGGCGAGCACATAGAGAACGCCGCTCAACGCCCAGAAGAGGACGTGATCCCAGCCGCGCACCTGAAAGGCGTGGACGAGATAGATAACACCACCTGCCAGCATCAGCATGCCGACATAGAAGACCGAAGCGACGGTCGCCATCAGCAGGTTGCCGAGAGCGATKAGGCCGCAGATGAGAAGCAACACGCCGAGACCGACGAACCATACCCATTTCGACCGCAGCGGGGATGCAGGCATTCCGTCGTAAATATTAGCCATCGGCGCACCTCCTGATTGCTGGAGATATGCTGCAACAATTTCGCACGGAAAGAGATGAGCGAGATCAATTCAGTGAAAGATTTTTATTGATTGATCAGTCAATCAAAAATACGCTCCATGCATTCTMGGGAGGACTGAGCTTGCCGAAGGTCGGAATGGAACCGGTGCGCCGCAAGGCGCTTGTGGATGCGGCGCTGCGGGTGATCGGCGATCACGGCTCGCTGAGCGTCACCATGTCGGACATCGCCCGGCGGGCCGGTGTGTCGCCCGCGCTTGCGCATCACTATTTCGGCAGCAAGGCACAGCTGCTGATCGAGACGATCCGTTTCCTTTTACGGCAGCTGCGCGACGACGCGGTAACAGCGCTGAGACAAGCTGCAACGCCGCGCGAACGGATCTCGGCCATCATCCGCGTCAGCTTTAACGCCGACCAGTTCGCGCCACAGACGATCGCCGCCTGGCTCGCCTTCTATGCAGAGGCACAGCGATCCGAGGAGACGCGGCGTTTCCTCGTTATCTATGCCCGACGCCTGCGCTCCAACCTGCTTGCGCCGCTCAAGTCGCTCTGCCCTGCAGATGCCGCAGAACGCATTGCCGAGGGCGCGGCCGCGATGATCGATGGACTCTATATCCGCCAAAGTCTGAAATCGGCGCCGATCGGCATCGCAGCCTCGATCGCGCTGACGGAAGACTATGTGAATGCGCTCTTGGCAGCCACCTCCCCTTCTCCCCGTCGGGGAGAAGATGTCCGAAGGACAGATGAGGGGGTGAGCGACGCAGGGCCGAGATTGCGGCCCCCTCATCCGGCCCTGTGGGCCACCTTCTCCCCGAGGGGAGAAGGGACGACCAGATCGAACCAAGCCAGGGACAAAAGACATGAAAGCCCAGCCGAAAGCATCGCACTTCATCGACGGGGAATATGTCGAGGATGACGGCGGCACCGTCATCGAAAGCATCTATCCGGCAACCGGCGAAGTGATCGCCCGGCTGCATGCCGCAACGCCCGCCATCGTCGAAAAGGCAATCGCCGCTGCCAAACGCGCCCAGCCGGAATGGGCGGCACTGAGCCCGATGGCGCGCGGGCGCATCCTGAAGCGTGCAGCCGAAATCATGCGTGAGCGCAACCGCGAGCTTTCGGAACTGGAGACGCTCGACACCGGCAAGCCGATCCAGGAAACGATCGTTGCCGATCCGACCTCAGGCGCCGACGCCTTCGAATTCTTTGGCGGCGTAGCACCGGCGGGGCTGAATGGCTCGCACATCCCGCTCGGCCAGGACTTCGCCTATACGAAGCGCGTGCCGCTCGGCGTCTGCGTCGGCATCGGCGCCTGGAATTATCCGCAACAGATCGCCTGCTGGAAGGGTGCACCGGCGCTGGTTGCCGGCAATGCCATGGTCTTCAAGCCCTCGGAAACAACGCCGCTCGGCGCGCTGAAGATTGCCGAAATCCTGCATGAGGCCGGCCTACCGAAGGGGCTCTACAACGTCATCCAGGGCGACCGGGGCACAGGACCGCTGCTCGTCAACCATCCCGATGTCGCCAAGGTTTCGCTGACCGGCTCGGTTCCGACCGGCCGCAAGGTAGCGGCTGCCGCTGCAGGCCAGCTGAAGCATGTGACGATGGAGCTCGGCGGCAAGTCACCCCTGATCGTCTTCGACGATGCCGATCTCKACAGCGCCGTCGGTGGGGCGATGCTCGGCAATTTCTATTCGACGGGCCAGGTCTGCTCCAACGGCACGCGCGTCTTCGTGCAGAAGAAGATCAAGGGCGAATTCCTGAAACGGCTGAAGGCGCGGACCGAGGCGATCCTCATCGGTGACCCCATGGACGAAGCCAGCCAGCTCGGCCCGATGGTCTCCTGGGCACAGCGCGAGAAGGTGCTTGCCTATATCGAGAAGGGAAAGGCCGAGGGCGCAACGCTGGTGACCGGCGGCGGCATTCCAAACCATGTGACGGGCGAAGGCTATTTCGTGCAGCCGACGGTCTTTGCCGATGTGACTGATGGAATGACGATCGCGCGGGAAGAAATTTTCGGGCCTGTCATGTGCGTGCTCGATTTCGACGACGAAGCCGAAGTCATCAAGCGCGCCAATACGACGGAATTCGGCCTCTCGGGCGGCGTCTTCACGGCCGATCTGACCCGCGCACATCGCGTCGTCGACCAGCTGGAAGCCGGCACGCTATGGATCAACACCTACAATCTGTGCCCGGTGGAAATACCGTTCGGCGGCTCGAAGCAGTCGGGTTTCGGGCGGGAGAATTCGCTGGCAGCACTTGAGCACTATAGCGAGCTGAAGACGGTTTATGTCGGCATGGGGCCGGTGGTCTCACCTTACTGACTAAAAGTCCCCTCCCCAACCCCTCCCCACAAGGGGAGGGACTAACGGGCCGCATCGTCGCGTTCGACCTCATCCGTTGTGGTGTGATGGGTAGCAAGACAGAGCGGCAAGTTAAGCCTCTCCCCCTTGTGGGGAGGCGTTGGGGAGGGGAAATCCATCCGTTGCACACGACAATCCAAAGGGAACAGCATGCAACAGGCAGATTTCGTCATCGTCGGCTCGGGCTCTGCAGGTTCGGCGCTGGCCTATCGTCTCTCGGAAGACGGCAAGAACACGGTTATCGTCATCGAGGCGGGCGGCTCGGATTTCGGGCCGTTCATCCAGATGCCGGCAGCGCTTGCCTGGCCGATGAGCATGAAGCGTTATAACTGGGGTTATCTTTCCGAGCCTGAGCCGAACCTCGACAACCGGCGCATCACAGCGCCACGAGGCAAGGTGATCGGCGGCTCATCGTCCATCAATGGCATGGTCTATGTGCGCGGCCACGCTGAAGACTATAACCGATGGGAGGAACTCGGCGCCAATGGCTGGGCCTATGCGGATGTGCTGCCCTATTTCAAGCGCATGGAGCATTCGCACGGCGGTGAGGAAGGCTGGCGCGGCGCGGACGGGCCGCTGCATGTGCAGCGCGGTGTGATGAAGAACCCGCTGTTTCATGCCTTCATCGAGGCCGGAAAACAGGCTGGCTTCGAAACGACTGCGGACTATAACGGCTCCAAGCAGGAAGGCTTTGGGCTGATGGAACAGACCATCCATCGCGGCCGCCGCTGGTCGGCTGCGAACGCCTATCTGAAGCCGGCGCTGAAGCGGCCGAATGTCGAACTCATCAAGGGCTTTGCACGCAGGATCGTGATCGAAAACGGTCGCGCGACGGGCGTGGAGATCGAGCGCGGCGGCGCAACCGAGATCGTCAAGGCCAATCGTGAAGTGATCGTCTCGGCTTCTTCCTTCAACTCGCCGAAGCTTTTGATGCTGTCCGGCATCGGCCCCGGCGGACATCTGCAGGACATGGGCATCGAAGTAAAGGTCGAYCGGCCGGGCGTCGGCGCCAATCTGCAGGACCATATGGAATTCTATTTCCAGCAGATTTCGACCAAGCCGGTGTCGCTCTATTCCTGGCTGCCATGGTTTTGGCAGGGTGTCGCCGGCGCGCAATGGCTGCTTTCCAAGGGCGGGCTCGGTGCTTCCAACCAGTTCGAAGCCTGCGCCTTCCTGCGTTCTGCGCCGGGTCTGACGCAGCCTGATATCCAGTACCACTTCCTGCCGGTCGCCATCAGCTATGACGGCAAGGCGGCGGCCAATACGCACGGTTTTCAGGTGCATGTCGGCTATAATCTCTCGAAATCGCGGGGCAGCGTAACGCTCCGCTCTGCCGATCCGAAGGCCGATCCGGTGCTGCGCTTCAACTATATGAGCCATGCCGAAGACTGGGAAAAATTCCGCCACTGCGTGCGCCTCACCCGCGAGATCTTCAGCCAGAAGGCTTTCGATCATTATCGCGGCCCGGAAATCCAGCCGGGGGAGAAGGTCCAGACGGACGACGAAATCGACGCCTTCCTGCGCGAGCATCTGGAAAGCGCCTATCACCCCTGCGGCACCTGCCGCATGGGTGCGAAGGACGACCCGATGGCGGTTGTCGATCCCGATACAAGGGTGATCGGCGTCGAAGGCTTGCGGGTCGCAGACAGCTCGATCTTCCCGCATGTCACCTATGGCAATCTCAACGGACCGTCGATCATGACCGGCGAGAAGGCCGCGGACCATATTCTCGGCAGACAGCGGCTGGCGCGCTCCAATCAGGAACCGTGGATCAATCCGCGCGCGGCGGTAAGCGACCGGTGATCAGTGGTAGTCTTCTTCGCGGTGGTGACGGACGGCGAGCACGATGACGGTCGCTGTCGTGTGATGGATACCGGTTCGTTCCGCCTCCGCCAAGCCGGGCAGCCCTCTTGCAATGAATTCGGCCTGGATCTTTCCATAATCGATCTGACGGCGCACTGAATCGTCGATCAGAGACGACAAACCCGCGCCGTCTTTCAGAACGCTTTCGGCAGCGGCGCGCAATTCAGGATCCGCGCGGGAGACGGAAGCGATGCGGTTTTCATGGCGCCCCATGCGTTGCAACTGCGATGCAACATGGCGGATCGCCGTGCCATGTTCGACGCCCCTCTGCCGAAGGGCATAAAAAACTAGAGCGGGATGCCAGAAAGTGCGCGCGGTTTTCGGCATCCCGCTCTTATCTTTTTGATTGAGAGACGGGTTCAGATTTCAGGTCGATTCGACCTGAAATCATCAGGCTGCGCGAGATACATTTCGGCCTTGCTCTCTCTGCGTTCGCATC
This sequence comes from Rhizobium sp. 05L429, assembly GCF_056397645.1. NCBI lineage: Bacteria > Pseudomonadati > Pseudomonadota > Alphaproteobacteria > Hyphomicrobiales > Rhizobiaceae > Rhizobium > Rhizobium sp. 05L429. The sequence continues at coordinate 19,801 of NZ_JBFTNV010000016.1, forward strand.
TGGAACTGGGCCAGCAGTTCGGAAAGACGACCGCTTTCTTCCGCGAGGCCTGCTCCCGCGGCGTTCATCTCTTCGACCATCGCGGCGTTCTGCTGCGTGACCTGATCCATATGGTTCACGGATGTATTGATTTCGGAAAGACCGGATGCCTGTTCCTTGGCGGCAACTGCGATCGCTTCCATATGCTGGTTTATCGCCACAACCAGTTGCGCGATTTCCTTCAAACCGTCGCCGGTATTGTTGACCAGAGTAACACCCTGATTGACCGCAGCCTCGGAGTTGCCGATCAGCGTCTTGATTTCCTTGGCCGCCTGGGCCGAACGCTGGGCAAGCTCACGAACCTCCTGAGCCACAACCGCAAAGCCCTTGCCGGMTTCGCCCGCCCGGGCTGCCTCGACACCGGCGTTCAGCGCAAGAAGGTTGGTCTGGAACGCGATCTCATCGATGACACCGATGATGTTGCTGATCTGGCTGGATGCGGTTTCGATCTTCTGCATGGCATCGACAGCGTTCGATACCACTTGCCTGGAGGTTTCCGCACGAGCGCTCGCATGACGAACCATCTCGCGTGCTTCGCTGGCGCGTTCCGATGTCTGCTTGACGTTGGTCGTGACTTGCTCCAGCGCGGCGGCCGTTTCTTCCAGCGACGCAGCCTGCTGTTCGGTGCGCTTGGAAAGCTGGTCCGAGGCGGTCGAAATTTCGCCGCTACCGCTGCGAACGCTGCGCGCAGTATGGCTCACACTTTCAAGCGTAGTACGCAACTGGCGCACGGAATCGTTGAAGTCGTGGCGAAGCGTCTCGAATTGTTCGCTGAAGACCTCGTCGATCTCGCACAACATATCGCCGGAGGCAAGACGCTTGAGACCGTCGGCAAGTCCCGATGTCGCCTGCGTCAAACGCTCTTCCGCCTCGCGTTCCACCTTTTGCTGGATGGCGATACGCTCGATCTCGGACGCCTGGCGCGAACGCTCCGCTTCTGCTTCCAGGTTCTTGTTGTGAAGCGCGGCCTGCTTGAACACTTCGACCGCGCGGGCCATCTCGCCGATCTCGTCCGTTCTGTTGGCGCCAGAGACGACAACAGAAAGGTCCCCGCTTGCCAGCTTGCGCATGACCGCCGTCAGCATGCTGATCGGATGGGCGACACGAAAAACCACCATCATGATTCCGGCGATCGACAGAGCAAATGTAAGGAGTGTGGCGACACCATAAGTAATGATCGACTGCGTTGCGGCGGAAACATTTTCAGACGTTGCGTTGGTCATCTCTTTCAGCGCCGCTGCTGCRATGTCAGCGAGCGAAGCCTGCGCCGGGCCTGCAGGTTTGCGCCATTCGTCGACAGCGATGTTCATCGGCTGACTGGCCTGGAAAGATTTGATCGCTGCTACCCGCTGATCCGCAAAGGGCCCGGCAAAGTAGGTCGTCTGCGCGGTGTCGTACAATTTCACGAGCCCCGCAKGCGTTGCCGGGCTGCGGACTATCTGCGTGATGACACTCCATGCAAAATTGACCTTCGCATCCAGGAGAGCGATTTCCGCAAGCTTGCCTGCGGGCAAAGCTTCTTTGGCGATAATTGCACCCACAAATGTCGAGTTTGCCGATCCGGCATTGGTGCGGGCCGACCATGCAAGCGAGCGAAGCTGCGTGAACATCATCATTCCGGGCTCGCGCGTATTGATGGCAGCCTCGACGTCGTTGGCGGCCTTTTCGAGGTCGCCCAGCATCTTATCCGCCAATGGCAGAACCTGTGCGGMCAAGGCGGGGTCACGATTAGCGACCGGCATTTTCAGAGCCGCGTCGATCTGCTGACGGAAGGACATCCATTGACTGTACCCCTGAAGGACAGGGGAAAGCGAGGTCCGCAGCGCGGTCGAATCGCTGTCGTCATTCAAGTCTTTGATCGCTGCAAACGCCGGATCGACACTCTTTCGCCCCGCTTCGAGGTTGACCAGGCTGGATTGCGTTTCAGAGGGCTCGAGTTTGATGGCCGACGAAATAGCGCCGCGCTCGCCGCGCAATCCGAGCAGTGCATCGAACAGCTTCGCGTCGACCTGAGCGAGTTCCGAAAGCCGTGTGGAATTCTGATAGACGCGAACTTCCTGCTGCAGCATGCTGCCGACAAGTCCAATGACTGCAAGACTTAATCCCACAAAAGCTAGAACCAAAGTGTGCTTGATCGAAATTTTCACTTTAATTACCCCCAAAGACAGCAATCACGGCCTAAATTATGCTTCGTCGAAGCTCAACAAATGCTTCCTGCAGCAACCGAATTGCCTACCCGCAACCCGTTGCGTTCAAAGACATTATGAGCTTGCGCGGAAACGATAAAAATTGAATTAAACGCTTGCAGGTTACAATATGACTGGCTCGCAGCTCTCAGTTTTTCGCCAGCTGCCATGCGCAGGGACCGACGCAACTTTAGACCGACGATCGTCAGTGTGCGAATGGACACCGAGTCCCGCGTCTTGCACTGTTTGGCGACTCAGTCATGCGTGCCTAACTGAGACTAGCGCTACTTTGGCGGATCGAGGGTGATCAAACATCAGGCGGGAAGGCATGTCCTTTAAGGAGGACGGGCCATGGATTGGGATGCTGCCTGACGGAATGGTTGAGGCCATTTGTCGATCTGCCTGGTCACAAGAAACGGYGGATGCTCGTCGGCGCCGTTCCGGCAGGGGCTGCCGGCCGACGGCGTAGCTGAGCGACATCATGCGGACGGCCACGTCAGAGAAAACCGATCCACCTGCCGGCAACGACGGCAGCGATCCATATCATCGCCGAAAGAGCCGCGGAGAACCGCATGGCGGGACGGACGATGCCGATCGTCATCGCCGCTCGCCAGCCCGTCCCAGCATGAACCAGGAGCGCATTGAAGATGCCGAAAGCGATCAGCCCAAGCTTGGCGAGGAAGGCAGGATTTACGGCATATTCGGTCGGGCGGACACTGAAGAGGCAAAAGCCGGTGAGCAAAGCCAGGACGAGACCGATGCCGGCCGAACGGGACAGGAATGGCGCGACGACCTCCACCGGCACCTTGCCGAACAAACCTGCAAGCCTGAGATCAAGCGGCAGGATGGCGCCGACCAGAAGGCCGATCGCCAGGATATGGGCGGCGTTGACGAACATGTAGAGCGTCGCGGAGCGCCTGAGCTCGACCGCGAGCGTGGTGGCAGCCAGCCATTCGAGAAGCTCCATGACGAGGCGTCAGTTCATCTGGATGCGTTCCGGATAAATGTCGTAGCGCTTTTCACCAATGGTGATGCGCACGGCCTTCAGCCGCTTCTCATTGCGGTCCTGCGACCGGTTTCCGAGTGCTATGACCTGATCGCCGGGCTTTGCGACGCCCTCCACGAAGCCTGAGCGCTCCGTCTGGCGCGGATTGCCGAGCTCGACGCGCCACACACCGTCATCAACGGTTGCGACATCGAGCGTCGGATGCGGCCCGCCCATGGATATCTGCTGGATGATACCGCGAAGCTCGATCTGGTCGGCTTCCGCCCATGACCAGCCGTGATGCGCCGCGGCACCCGTTGCGAATGCGGCCGAGAGCATGGCAGCCGCCAGCGCTCGCTTGCCTGAAAGTGCAAACATGATGTTTCTCCCTACCCGAATGGGCAGGCAGGTGGAGCATGGACGGCAGATGGAAAGGTCACTCACCGAATCTTGAAGGCCGGTGAGAGGGGATCAGGCAAGCAGCCGGGTAACTTCCGCCCCATGCTTGGTGCCGACGGCATCGKCGATGGTCGTGGAGAACAGCACTTTGCGGGTGGCATCCGCTACCTTGGCGAAGACGTGACGAATTTGGCAGGTCTGCTCACCGTCGCAATCATCGCACTTGCGGTAGGCGGTGATCGACAGACAGGGCAGCGGCGCGATCGGGCCATCGATGATCCGCAGGATCTCGCCGAAGGTGATGCTGTGGGCCGGTTTCAGCAACAGGTAGCCACCCTGCTTGCCGCGGCGGCTGACGACGACGCCGTGATGTTTGAGATCGAGCAGAATCTGCTCCAGAAACTTCTTCGGGATCTTCTGCTGCACGGCAATATCGGAAATCATCACGGGTTCGTCGGCCTCGGCTTCCGCCAGAACCGTCAGCGCCCGCAGCGCGTATTTCGCTTTTTGCGTAATCATCTCGGACCGTCGAACACACACAAAGCGGTGCCGAATCCCGGCATCGCACGAAAGCTATTCGCCTCTATTGCACAGCCAGCATGAACGGAATTTGAACGCGCCGGAAAAAGCCTTGAGAGACAAGTATTTTGGCTCTGTTTTTCACCCTCGGCCAACAGCTGGTAATCTATGTCAAAAGAAGGCAATTTTCATCTTTCCCGCCATCAATTCAGATTTCCGATTGACAGGCGTCGTGTAACACTACTATTTCTATAGACATTAAGTCCGGGGTGCCTTTTTGGCGCCGGCGGCTGCTTTTCTGCATTGCGGCAGGATGGGAGAGATATTTGCTCCGCCAAGCAGTCCTTTCGAAATCCCTTTTTCTATCCGTTCCATTGATCAGCTGCGATACTCCGGCCAACATCAAGGACAGGATCCCCCATGACTGTTATCAATCCGATCGAAGAAGCCGAGGGTTTGGCTGACAAGCTCGCGGGCCTCGACCTCGCAGGTCGGCTTTCGTTCGTGGCCGGCCTTGGCGGGCGGGTGGTCTTCACCACTTCCCTCGGCATCGAGGACCAGGTCATCACTGCCGAGATCGGTACGCATCGCCTGCCGATCGATGTCGTGACGCTGCAAACGGGCCGGCTTTTCGCCGAAACGCTCAAGCTGATCGACGAGACCGAAAGCCAGTACGACATCCATATCGTCAAGTACGAACCGGAGCAGGCGGATATCGACGCCTACGCAGCAAAATACGGCATGAACGGTTTCTACGAGAGTGTCGAAGCTAGGCATGCCTGTTGTGGCGTGCGCAAGCTGAAGCCGCTTGCGCGGGCGCTGGCAGGCGCAACGATCTGGATCACCGGCCTGCGCCGCGGACAGTCGGCCAACCGCGCCGAGACGCCCTTTGCCGAATATGACGCCGAGCGTCACCTCCTGAAGGTCAACCCGCTCGCCGACTGGGACATCGACAAGATCAATGCCTTCGTCGCCGACAACAGCGTGCCGGTAAACCCGATGCATGCGCGCGGTTATCCCTCGATCGGCTGCGAACCCTGCACCCGTGCCATCAAGCCCGGCGAGCCGGAGCGCGCCGGCCGCTGGTGGTGGGAACAGGATGAGAAGCGCGAATGCGGTCTGCATGTCGCCGAAGAGGCGGCTTCGTCCGTCGCGCAGCAATAAAGAGTCTGGAGTACGAAATGTCCGATAACCGTCAGGATACGGAACTGACCAATCCGCAGAGCGCCAAGCCGCCGCTCGACCCGCATCTGAAGGCGCTGGAAAACGAAGCGATCCATATCTTCCGCGAAGTTGCAGCCGAATTCGAGCGTCCGGTGATGCTCTATTCGATCGGCAAGGATTCCTCCGTGCTGCTGCATCTTGCCCGCAAGGCCTTCTACCCCGGCCGCGTGCCCTTCCCGCTGCTGCACGTCAACACGGGCTGGAAGTTTGCGGAGATGATCACCTTCCGCGACGAGATCATCAAAAAGTACGATCTCGACCTGATCGAGCACATCAATCCGCGTGGTGCGGCTGAAAACATCACGCCGTTCACCTATGGCTCTGCGCGCTATACCGACATCATGAAGACGGAAGCGCTGCGCAATGCGCTGGATGCCGGACAGTACGACGCGGCCTTCGGCGGCGCACGGCGTGACGAGGAAGCCTCCCGCGCCAAGGAGCGCATCTACTCCTTCCGCACGCCCGACCATCGCTGGGATCCGCGTAACCAGCGCCCGGAACTCTGGAACGTCTATAATGGCCAGATCCGCAAGGGCGAAAGCGTACGTGTCTTTCCGCTGTCCAATTGGACCGAGGTCGATATCTGGCGCTACATCCAGGCTGAGGACATCCCGATCGTGCCGCTCTATTTCGCGGCCAAGCGCCCCTATGTCGAGCGTGACGGGATGATGATCTCAGCTTCCGATCCGCGGCTCGAATTGCTGCCCGGCGAAACGAAGCAGGAAGATTCCATCCGCTTCCGCACGCTCGGCTGTTTCCCGCTGACGGGTGCGATCCGATCGACCGCCACCAGCCTTGAAGAGATCATCGCGGAGCTGGAAATCGCCACGGTTTCCGAGCGTCAGGGCCGCGCCATCGACCGTGACCAGTCCGGTTCCATGGAAAAGAAGAAGCGTGAAGGATATTTCTGAGATGACTGCAGCAGTTCCCGCAAACGTCGTCGCCGTGCCCGCTGCCGAGCCGCTCAAGGCCCTGCGMGACTCGCGCCCTTTGCGCCTCATCACCTGCGGCAGTGTCGATGACGGCAAGTCCACCCTGATCGGGCGCCTGCTCTGGGATACCAAGGCAGTGAAGGAAGATCAGGCGGCAACGCTTCGTCGCGATTCCACCGGCAAGCAGAACGATCTCGGCCTGCCCGATTTCGCACTGCTGCTCGATGGCCTGCAGGCCGAGCGCGAACAGGGCATCACCATCGATGTCGCCTATCGCTATTTCTCGACCGACAAGCGCTCCTTCATCGTCGCCGACACGCCCGGTCACGAGCAGTACACCCGCAACATGGCGACCGGGGCATCCACTGCCGATCTCGCCATATTGCTGGTCGATGCCCGCGCCGGCATTCTCGAACAGACGCGCCGTCACGCGACGATCGCCTCGCTGCTCGGCATCAAGCAGTTCGTGCTTGCCGTCAACAAGATCGACCTGACGAATTACGACCGTGCCGGCTTCGACAAGATCACTCACGAGTTTAAGGAATTTGCCCTGTCACTCGGCGTCAAGCAGATCACCGCAATTCCGATGTCGGCGCTGAAGGGCGAAAACGTCGTCTATTCCGGCCAGGCCGCGATGCCCTGGTATAATGGTCCGACGCTGGTCGAGACGCTGGAGCATGCAACCGTCCGCTCCGGCCAGACGACAGGCTTCCGCTTTTCCGTGCAGCGCGTCTCCCGCCCCGGCGAAAGCTTCCGCGGCTATCAGGGCACGGTTGCCGGCGGCTCTGTGAAGCCGGGCGACAGCGTCATGATCCTGCCCTCGGGCATGGTCGCCAATGTCACCAAGATCGTCACCTTCGACCTGGTGCGCAATGCGGCTGTCGCCGGTGACGCGATCACGCTCGTGCTCGACCGTCAGGTGGACGTGGCGCGCGGCGACATGATCGTTTCGATTGACAGCCAACCGCAAACAGGCCTGACCTTCGATGCGCAGGTCGTCGCCCTGCAGCCTGAGGGTATCGAGGCCGGCAAGCGCTACTGGCTGAAGAGCGGTTCGCGCCGCCAGCGCGTTCAGGTCGAACCCGTCAGCCAGCTCGAGCTGAAGACCGGCGCCTGGAATTCCGCCCAGCGGCTCTACATGAATGCAATCGGCAAAGTGCGGCTCGTTTTCGACGAAGCGGCGATCTTCGATCCCTATGAGCAGAACCGTGCCACCGGCTCTTTCATCCTGATCGACCCGGAGACCAACAACACCATCGCCGGCGGCATGGTGACCGGCAAACGCACCGATGTCAGTGGCCTGTATGGTAGTGATGCCCGCGTCATCCTSTCGCTTCCGGCCGAYCTCGCCGAGCAGATCATGGCGAGCGAGCTTTTCGCCAACCGTMGYCACGAAGCGGAAGTGCGCCGCATGACGGCGTCGGAAGCGGCCGAGCTCTGGTCGAGCGCGGCAAGCGATATCTAAAGAAAGGGGCCGATTGGCCCCTTTTTCATTTCCGTTTCACTGCTTCGGTTCCGGCCGCGTCGAGCCGCGCTCGATGATCGAAAAACCGAGATCGACCCTTTGCTCTTCCGGCCGCTCTTCGCGAATGGCGCGCAGCAGCATGTCGGCGACGCGGCGGCCAAGGTCGTAACGCGGAACATGCACCGTCGTCAGAGACGGCGAGGTGAACTGCGCAAATTCCAGATCGTTGAAGCCGCAGATGCCAAAATCCTCTGGCACGTTGATGCCGCGTTCGTTGCATTCGATCAGGGCCCCCAGGGCCAGATCGTCGTTCTGCGTGAGGATGGCATCGAGATCCGGCACCCTCTCCAGCAGCTCGCTGAACAGGCGCCGTCCGAGACCGATGCTGGTGGAACCGTCTTCGCCGTGGGTCAGCGACGGATTGTCGAGACCGGCCTGGCGCATGGCCTCGTCATATCCCGCACGACTGCGGCGCGAGCGGATATCGCTGAGCCCGCCAATGAAACCAATCCGCTTGTATCCTTTCGACAGAAGGAAACGGGTGGCGGCGGCCGTCGCAACATGATGCGACATGCCGACTAGCAGCGTTTCCGGCGGCTGGCTGAGATCGGCAACATGGGCGACCGGAAAGGCAGCCGCGTCCATCAGCATCGCAAGGCCGTCGTAATGTTCCGCGTTGACGAGGATGATCCCGGCCGGCTTCTGCGCCAGGAAGGATTTGAACTGGCTGATCTCCTGATCGACGTCGTTGAGCGTATTGGCATATTGCACCCGCAGATCCGTAGCCCGCAACCGCTCCTCGATGCCCATCATCACACCGGTGAAGCAGGGATGATGAAGCGACGGAGTGATGACACCGACGATGCCGCTGTGGCGGCCGGCAAGCGCGCGGGCAGCAAGATTGGGGATGTAGCCCATCTGGTCGACGGTGCGCAGGATGACCTCGCGCAGCTCTTCGGAGACGATTTCAGGGTTGCGAAGCGCGCGCGAGATAGTGATCGGGCTGACCCCTACCCTCTTTGCAACATCACTCAACTTCACATGGGAACTGCGCTTCTTTTCCCGCCCCGGCTTCACTGAATCCCTCATCGCTTCCCGCATGCCGCTGCGAGCCTCGCTCCGTGCCAATTCGCGGTTTGCTCTTTCTGAAGAAAAATTAATTTAGAGTCTACTAACATTTCAATGTTCCAGCTCAACCGAAGCACGAAAAAACATGAACAAACGTCGTGAATGGTTCAGGTCATTACGCAGCGGCAGGCCGKCGGATCACACGAAAGTGGGATATATTTTACTATTCTGGCACCACGCGGCGCGGGCAACTGCGGGAGCCGGGAGAATTGCGGCGATACTTGGTCGGCCAAGATTAAATTACAGTAATGTCTTACGATCCTGTAATACAAACATGATCAATGTTTAATTTGTAAATCCCACAGAACGGGTCATATAGGTATCAAGCGCCAGTTCTTCCCGAATACAGTATTCGTCGTATCATACAGGCGAAATATAAGTAATAAACGGTAAAACCTGGCAGCAATACTCACTGACGCCAAGGTCCATGGCATGGAACCAAGACGCCATTCAATGCCAACGCTCTCGCAAGGGAATCCAGCATGTCAAACATTCTTCGCAAGCATCGGGCCGCAGCACTTGTCGGAGCGGCCATCGTTCTCGGCGCGGCCTCCCTGCCCTTCGCCATCTCCTCTACCTCGGCAGCTCTTGCCGCTCCGGCTGAGACCGGCGGCATTCTTGCCTCCAACGGCTCGTTTGCTTCCATCGTCGATGCCGACAAGCCAGCCGTGGTGACCATTACCACCACGATGAAGGCAACTAACGCCAGTGCCGACAGTTCACCGATGGACGAGCAGTTCCGCCAGTTCTTCGAACAGCAGGGTATTCCCCTGCCGCACCAGGCTCCACAGCAGCAGCAGCAGCAATCGCAGCATGCCATGGCGCTCGGTTCCGGTTTCGTCATCAGCCCCGACGGCGTGATCGTCACCAACAACCACGTCATCGACAACGCCATCGACATCAAGGTCACACTCGACGACGGCACCGAACTGCCGGCCAAGCTGCTTGGCGCCGACGCCAAGTCCGACCTCGCCGTTCTGAAGGTTCAGGCTCCACATCCGCTTGCGACCATCGCCTGGGGCGATTCCGACAAGCTGAAGCTCGGCGACCAGATCCTTGCCATTGGCAATCCGTTTGGCATTGGCACGACGGTGACGGCCGGCATCGTCTCGGCTCGCGGCCGCGACTTGCATAGCGGCCCCTATGACGACTTCATCCAGATCGACGCGCCGATCAACCACGGCAATTCCGGCGGCCCGCTGGTCGATCGTGACGGCAATGTCGTCGGCATCAATACTGCTATCTACTCCCCGAACGGCGGCAGCGTCGGCGTCGGCTTCGCCATTCCTTCATCTGAAGCAAAGGCGATCGTTGCCAAGCTGCAGAAGAACGGTTCGATCGATCACGGCTATCTCGGCGTACAGATCCAGCCGGTCACCCAGGATGTCGCCGATGCCGTCGGCCTCTCCAAGGCTGAAGGCGCGCTGGTTGCTACTGTTTCCAACGAAGCGCCTGCCGCGCATGCCGGCGTGAAGACCGGCGACATCGTGACGGCCGTCGGCAGCGAAAGCGTCAAGACGCCAAAGGACCTGTCGCGCCTCGTTGCCGACCTGTCGCMAGGTGCGAAGGAAACCCTGACCGTCTGGCGTGACGGCAAGACGGTCGATCTGAACGTCACCGTCGGCGGCAACGAAGACACGCAGAAGCAGGCTGCTGCCGAAAGCAGCGATGACCAGGGCCAGGCCGCTGGCCAGCCGAGCCTTGGCATCGGCCTTGCCGACCTGACGCCTGATGTTCGCCAGCAGCTCAACCTGCCCCACAGCGTTGCCGGCGCAGTCGTTGCCAACGTCAACCCGGACAAGTCGGCCGCTGCTGCCGGCATCCAGCCCGGCGACGTGATCGTCTCGGTCAACGACAAGCCGGTACATGATGCCCGCGACGTCAAGACCGCCGTTGCCGATGCCGGCAAGTCCGGTCGCAAGTCGGTGCTGCTCCTGATCGAACGCGGCGGTAACAAGACCTTCGTGGCCGTGCCCTTCGCCGCCGCTTGAAGGGCACCCACGTGAGCGCTGCGCCCGGACCAGTTCCGGGCGCAGTTGCTTCTAGCCAAGCATCAACTTCAGATCGGCTGCCAGTCTTTGAACGGCTGCCGCTTCCGCTTGCGAGATACCGAAGAGAATGCCGGGAGCAGATTTGCCGATAAAGAAACCCGACATCGGCATCAGACCATATCCTGATGCATTCACCTTCGCGACGACCGCCCGGTCATCCACCATCTCATCGCGAAACCAGGCCGCAAGCTGCAGTCCGCCATTGCCGCCCGAAATGACAAGTCTTCCGCCAAAATGGCTCTCCAGCATTCCGATCGTCCGGGCCATCCGCTCGGCATATTGCTGGCTCATGCGCCTCAAATAGGCGCGCAGACGGCCCTCGTTGATGAAATCGGCAAGTGCCGCCTGGATATGGGTGGAGACGGCGACGCCCCTGCGATGCAGCGCCTCCGAAGCCTCTGATACCAGCCAACGCGGCACGACGGCATAGGCGACACGCAGGCCAGGTGCCAGCACCTTCGAGAAGGTGCCGACATAGGCCACGACCTCCGCCCTGTCGATGCCCTGCAAGGCGGCGATCGGCCGCGAGCCATATTGAAAATCGCTGTCGTAATCATCCTCGACGATAAGGCTCTCGTGACGGCGCGCCGCCTCCAGCAGCGCCAGCCGGCGCGGCAGGCTGAGCGTGGCGCCGGTCGGATATTGATGGGATGGCGTCACATAGATCAGCGCCGGCTGCGGGCCTTCCGCCTTCGATACGTCGATGCCCTGCCCATCGCAGGGAACCGCCACGATCTCGGCGCCGGCATCGCCGAGCAGCAAGCGCGCAGCAGCGTAGCCAGGATCTTCCATCCATGCGGTCTTGCGTCCGCTCCTTCTCAGCATGGCTCTCGCCAGCATATCGATCGCCGCGCGCGTGGAGGGCATGATCATGACCTGCTCCGGCTCGGCGATCACGCCGCGCGTCATAGAAATATGCTCAAGGATGGCTTCGCGCAGCTCGCGGATACCAGTTGGGTTCTCGTAGCCGAGGTGATGAATGCGCAGCGAGCGGCTGCGTGCGGCAAGATGACGGCTCCAGGCGGCATGCGGGAAATCAGATACATCGGGTACACCGGGCCGGAACAGGCCACGATAGGAAGGCTGGTCCGATTTCTTGCCCTCAACGGGAGCACGGTCGTCCCTTTGGTGTTCGGGCCGCATACGCTCAAGCKCTGCAACCCGCGTCGCAACACCAGCAGACGCCTCGATATACCCTTCGGATCTCAGTCGGTCATAGGCCTCTACCGCCGTGGAGCGTGCAACACCGAGCGAAGCCGCAAGGGCACGCGTCGATAGCAGCTTATGGCCAGCCGGAAGCTGGCCGAGCAGGATACGGTCGCGCAGGCTTCGATAGATCTGCCCGCTCAGGTCACCGCCGTTTCGATCGAGGCTCAGCCATATGGGTGCCGATGTCATGCGTCAACTGGTCTGCCAGAAAGTTCAGAACTGGACTTTTACTCCAGTCCATTTGCAAGGCAAGAGCAGTCGGAGTTCAATGCATAAGTTCAATGGAATGACGGATATGACAAAAGATCTTGCCGACTGGAAGGGTGTTGCCCGCCCCGCCCGCGCCCCGATTGAAGGCCGCTACACCCGCCTGGAACCGCTGGACGCCACAAAACACGGCGCCGACCTGCTCCGCTCCGCGCAGCAGCCGGGCGCGGAGGATCGCTTCCGCTATCTCTTCGAAGCAGCACCTGCCGATATGGCAGCCTTCACGCCCTGGCTGGAAAGGTCCGTCGCAAGCGAAGACCCGCTGTTCTTTGCCGTCATCGACAAGGCGACGGGACGCGCCGAGGGCAGGCAGGGACTGATGCGCATCGATGCAGCCAACGGTGTCATCGAGATCGGCAATATTCTCTGGGGACCAGAGATCGCCCGCAAGCGGGTTGCGACAGAAGCGCTCTATCTCTGCGCCGCTTATGTCTTCGACACGCTCGGCTACCGGCGCTTCGAATGGAAGTGCAACAATCTCAACGAACCGTCCAAGCGCGCGGCACAACGCTTCGGCTTCGCCTTTGAAGGCATCTTCCGTCAGCACATGGTGCAGAAGGGCCGCAACCGCGATACCGCCTGGTTTGCAATGACCGATGGCGACTGGCCGAAACTGAAGGCCGGCTACGAGGCGTGGCTGGTGCCCGAAAACTTCGATGCCGACGGCCAGCAAAAAAGCAAGCTCAGCTTCTAACGCGGCTCTGCGGCGGCAATTTAAAAAGCCGCCGCCCTGATGACAATAACTTCATTGCTACCAATATGTTCATGGGTCCCAATTGAGGTTAAGGATTGGGCCTTTCATGCAAAACACGAAGTTATTCTGTCAGGAGCTCACATGACCAGTTCGTCCGACTATACGCCCCCTAAGATCTGGACCTGGGACAAGGAAAACGGCGGCCAATTCGCCAGCATCAATCGCCCGATTGCCGGACCGACCCGTGAAAAAGAGTTGCCGGTCGGCCGCCATCCGCTGCAGCTTTATTCGCTTGGAACGCCAAATGGCGTGAAAGTGACGATCATGCTGGAGGAACTGCTGGCGCTTGGCCATCGCGGCGCGGAATATGATGCCTGGCTGATCAGGATCGGCGATGGCGATCAGTTCGGCAGCGGCTTCGTCGAGATCAACCCGAATTCCAAGATCCCGGCGCTGATGGACCGAAGCGGCGAAAAGCCGGTGCGCATCTTCGAATCCGGCGCGATCCTCACCTATCTCGCAGAAAAATTCGGCGCCTTCCTGCCGACCGATCCGGCCAAGCGCGCCGAATGCTTCTCCTGGCTGTTCTGGCAAGTCGGAAGCGCGCCCTATCTCGGCGGCGGCTTCGGCCATTTCTATGCCTATGCGCCGACGAAGATCGAATATGCGATCAACCGTTTCGCCATGGAAACCAAGCGCCAGCTCGACGTGCTCGACCGGCGTCTGGCTGAAAGCGAATATATCGCCGGCGACGACTTCACCATCGCCGACATGGCGATCTGGCCCTGGTATGGCGGCCTCGTGAAGGGCTGGATGTACAATGATTCCGCCGAATTCCTGCAGGTGCAGGAGTACAAGAACATGAAGCGCTGGGCCGACCTGATTGGCGAACGCCCTGCCGTCAAGCGCGGCCGGATGGTCAACCGCGTCAGCGGCGAGTCCTCCAGCCAACTCCATGAACGCCATGACGCCAGCGACTTCGATACGAAGACGCAGGACAAGCTGCAGGCGGCCAGCTGATATGATCGAAGGCGGGCACGTCGCTGCGACGGCGTGCTCTCCTCGCCAAAAAACGGTGCCAAGCCGAAATTGCGAGTTTTCCCACTAAAAATTACGGGTTTTTAAGCGAACTGTACCGAATCCGGCAAAAGTGCCCTCGCCTCATTCTTTCAGACTTGCTGAAATGCCCGAGCTCTCCTGCCACCTTTCGGAGAGCTTTCCCCATCTACCCCGCCGAAAGCCACCGGCGGGGCTTTTTATTTCAAGCATCCGGGAATGGGAAAGTCCTGCACCCGCGTCAGAGTGGGCCACCAACATCGCGTTCATAGCTTGAGGTGAAGAAAGGTTCCGCTCTAACGCCACTTCGGCTGAGGCTTGGAAGCGTTCGCCTGAATCTCATGGAGCGGCGCCCTATGACCCAGGAGCTTCTTCAGCTTCTTCTCCTCGGCCGGGCCTATCCCGAATTTTCGGCAATGCTCGGTGATATCCTGATCTTTCGGGCCTGGAATCCGAACTTGTCGATTGTTCATCTTCTTCATTGACGCTTCCTCCTCCGAAGGAAGCCAGCTTAGCGCCTATTTGTTCGTTAGCAAAATCTAAAATTCTGAATTTTGGCTGTTTCAAATCGGCGGGCTGAAGGAGAAACCATCATCCCAACTTCGTTCTGCCTACACCGGCAGCAACTCACCGCGCGACGACGTCATCGGCGGAGATGCAGCCAGAAACCACACTGCCAATTGCTGTCGCAAGCGTGTTTTCAAAGAGGTTCTGGCAGCCAGTACCATCGCGGCTTCGATGTCAGGATTAATACATAAGATCGCAACGGCAGCAGCCAGCGACAATCCGAATTTTCGGCGTGGCCTGTTTACGATTGGATAAGCGAGAGCATGTTTTGCGGGGCTCGATTTGCAATCGATAAAGATTGAATCGCGAGCTGCTGCTGGGTTTGGAAGGCAGCCAACCGGGATGATTCCTCTTCCATGTCGGCGTCCACGAGACGGCCGATACCTGACGCAATAGAGTCTTGGAGTGTCGATGCGAATTCGGTCTGCATGGAGATGCGTTTTGTGAGCGAGCCGAACATGGAACCGACGTCAACCATTCGCTGAAGCATAAGCTCCGTAATACCTGTCATCTCGTCCAGTTCTTCGTTTGTCGTCTGCGGCGTTAGGATCATCTCGGGGTGTATCTGATGGTTGTCACCATTAAAGACCACCCATTCTCTGGTGTACCCGAGAATGTTAGCGAAACCGGAATTCGTTATAATCCCGTCGCAGCCGCCGTCCGAAATCAAGTAGTAGACTTGATCTGTATCGAAGCTCGCGGTCATGTCGAAGCTTATAGGTTGTACCGAGACGTTCCCAAAAGCGTCACGGACAAATGCCCCCGGCAACTGCTTGACACCATTTTGTTGCGGGTCTGTGGGATCAGTCATCCAAAGCCAATTTTGGCCGTTGAAGGAAGCCGAAGCTGCAATCGATTTCAGCTGCTGTTTGAGCTGGCTCAGCTCCTCATTTATCTTTGTTTTGTCAACGCCAGATTCATGGGCCGCAACCAGCTTTGCTTTGAATGCGCTCATCACGTCGATTGCGTTGGACATACCAACATATGCGGTGTCGACGGTATTCGCGGCTAGACCCAGCGCATCCTGAACTGCTGATATGGCTTTCGCATCCGACCTCATCGTGGTCGAAATCGACCAATACGCCGCGTTGTCCGCAGCCTTTTCAACTCGGAGACCCGTCGACACATGCTCCTGCGTCYGCTGCAAGGAACGGCCGGTTCCTCGCAAAGTCTGGAGCGCAGCTATGGCAGAATTGTTGGTGATGATTGATGACATCAACGATCCTTGGAAAATGGCGACGGTAGCGGCCATAGAAGGGAATCGAATGCGTCATGCATCCAGGAGATGAATTTTGGTAGCAATTCATGGTTAACAACAAATTACTAAAGTAAATCAGTCCGACGGCAGTGAGCTTATCCGAATATACGGAACCCAAAACTCGCCGGTGGGCGACACTTGTGGTAACGATAGCGGAAAAATTAACCCGTAATTTCGGGAGATAATTTTGTATCGGGAATACAAGAGATTAGAGCTGGTCGGAGTGGAGTGATTCGAACACTCGACCCCCACGTCCCGAACGTGGTGCGCTACCAGACTGCGCTACACTCCGTGACCAGCGGCGCCTCTATAGACCGGCCTATAATGTTGCGCAAGCACCAAAATTCAAAAAGGCGCGGGAATTTTTGACAGGCTCGTGACAGGGCCTTTCGCCAGGCCGTGCAGCAAAAAGCCACACCCCCGGCAAATTCTTCAGAAGCGGCCAAGTGGCAATTTTCTTTTGCCGGGTTACACGCTAAAGGGCTTGGCGGGACAGGCGAAACCGCCGCAAAGGCGGCTTCGCAGCCACTGGCTAAATATCAGGGACGACACGATGAAACTCCGCACCATGACCGGGGCCGCCGCGCTTGCAATTGCGCTTGCCGGATGCACCACCATACCCACTCCCGGCGATCCGATCGAAGCCCGCTGGGTCGGCCAGTCGGCCGGCAAGTTCTTTGCCGCCTACGGCCCGCCGCTCAGCGATCGCGACGAAGGCTCTTCGACGATCTACAGCTGGAAAGGCGGTTACAAGACGGTGCGCGTTCCCGCGAAATATGCCGAAGGCGCCGATGGCAAGCGCGGCAAGCAGATTGCGGCAGCCCGCACGCTCTATCTGCGCTGCCAAGCCGAAATCACCACCAACTCCGACTACACGATCCGTGACATCCGCACCGTCAATGATATCCCGGGTGTGAGCGGTTCTTCCTACTGTGCCGAATTCCTGGCGCCAGAACAGAAGTAACGGACGGTTTGTCCGAGACATCAAAACAGGCGGCCATGCCGCCTGTTTTCGTTTTAACGGACATCGCTGCAGTTCGACAGGCAGCGATTGAAAAACATGAGCCGGGCTGCGCAGGATGAAGCCAGGCTTATGCCGCCTGCTCCGGCTGTGCTGCGCTTTCGGCCATTTTGCGCGCCGCGACAAAATCCACCTTTCCCGAGCCAAGCACCGGCACCGTGCCGATATTGATCTCGGCCGGCACCATCATATCCATGGCGCCCTTTCACGACCGAGAGAGCGCCCGGCCAGAGTTCTGCGGCAAGCGTCTCGACGGCCGCAAGCGATATCATCTCGCCGCCGATCTTGGCGAAGCGCTTGGCGCGGCCACGGATCTTGACGAAACCATCCTCGTCGATGGTGACGATGTCGCCGGTATCGTGCCAGCCGTCGACGAGCGGCTCAAGGACACCGGGATTTTCGGCGCGCAGATAACCCGCCATGACGTTGTCGCCGCGAACGACGAGCCGGCCACCCTCATCGATACCGGGTACCGACTCGAGCTTCCATTCCATGCCCGGCAGGATTTTGCCGACTGTGCCCGACTTGTTGTACATCGGCGTGTTGATCGAAATGACCGGTGCGGTTTCGGTGACGCCATAACCTTCCAGAATGCGCAGGCCGAATTTCTCCATATAGGTCGCGCGGGTCGAGGCCTTCACCGGCTCCGCGCCGGAGAAAATATAGCGGATAGAGCGGAAGTCATAAGGATGCGCTGTCCTGCTGTAGCCGTTGAGGAAGGTGTCGGTGCCAAAGATGATCGTGGCGTTCGAGACGTAAATCAGTTCCGGGACGATGCGGTAATGCAGCGGCGAAGGATAGAAGTAGACCGGCACGCCCGAGATCAGAGGCAGCACGGTGCCTGCCGTCAGCCCGAAGGAATGGAAAACGGGCAAGATGTTGAACACCTTGTCGCCGCTGTGGAAATCGATGCGGGCGGCTGCCTGAGCGGCGTTCGACAGGATGTTGCGATGGGTCAGGACCACGCCCTTCGGTGTACCTTCGGAACCCGAGGTGAAGAGAATCACTGCCGGATCATCCGGCCGGCGTTTCACCAGCGGCCTTGCCTTGTGCAGATAGCCTCTGATCTTGCTCACGGAACCAATTTCGGCACGCAGATCGTCAAGCCAGACGATCTTCACCTGCTTCTCCATCTCCTCGATAACAGGCCCCAGCTTGGCCTGCTTGACGAAAGCGCGAGACGTAAGGACGTGCTTCACCTCTGCGGCCTTGCAGGCGGAAAGGATGTTGGCCGCACCGGCAGTAAAATTCAGCATGGCCGGTACCTTGCCCGCTGTCATGACGCCGAGAAGGGTTGCGGCAGCGCCATTGGCATTCGGCAGCATGACGCCGAGGTTGTTTTCCGGGAACATGGTGCGGAACTTGGCGCCGAGCACCGCGGCACCCGTCAGCAGCTTGCCGTAGGTGAGCTTGCCGGTGACCGGATCTTCGACGGCGAGCTTGCTCATGCCGTATTCGTGGCTCGCCTCAATGATGCGATCAATGACGGTCGAGGACGTATCGGCGGTCCTAAACATCAGGTTCGACATGACCTGATAGAGGGCAGCGCCCGCCGCCGTGCGGCGCTTGCGACCCTTGAGTTCAGGCGGAACTTCCAGCTTCACCGGCTCGAGAATGGTGACCTTGACCTTGGGAAACAGCCGGCGGCGGATCTTGCCGTTATCAAGATAGGAGAGATAGCTCTTCTCCAGGCCGTCGATCCGCACCGGCACCACCATCGATCCGGTCTTGTCCGCAACCATGGCGGCGCCGTCATAGACCTTCATCAATGTGCCGGTCACCGTCAGGCGTCCCTCGGGAAAGATGCCGATCGGGCTGCCGTCCTGCACCACCTTGATCAGCGAACGTGTCGCCATCGGCTTGGTCGGATCGAGCGGCAGGAATTTGCACATCTTCAGGAAGGGTCTGACCCACCACGCCTGGGCGATCTTGTAGTCGACCGCAAAGACCGGTTCTTCCTCGGTGATGGCGAGTGCCAGCGCACCGTCGAGCAAGCTGACATGATTGAGCGCGATGATCGGTGCGCGACCTGCCTTCTTGATGTTTTCGAGGCCTTCTACTTCCAGCCGCATGAACGCACGAAACAGGATCGAGACGAAATCGCGGAAAGGATTGGTTGGCAACGTCTTCAGCATCAGCCAGGCAACGGCGAAATTGATGATGCCGAGGCCGATCAGGATCTGCGGAATGGAGGCGCCCAGGGCCTGGACGACGGCAACAGTACCAAGGCCGACCGTGATGAAGAGGGCCGACAGGACATTGGCAGCGCCGATGACGCGGGCGCGGCGGTCCTCATGTGCCCAGGTCTGCAATGCAGCGAATGTCGGTACCGCAATGAAGGCGCCTGAGATCGCCATCCCGGCGAGGTCGATTGCGACGCGGATGGTGTTCTGGCCGGCGAAGAAGGTGAGGATGGTCGTCGCGTGGCTGGTCGATTGCAGACCCCAGAGGTTCCAGGCGAGGTCGAGGCTGAAGATGGCAAGCAGCGCCGTGCCGATCGGCGCCGGCAGCAAAACGATGCGACCCGACGACATCCAGGCAGCGATTGCCGAACCGATCGCGACAGCGACGGCAAAGACCGTCAGATAGGCCGGCACGACGATTTCCGAACCACCAAGCAATTCCGTGACCATGGTCGGCAGGATGGACAGGACGAAGGCGCCAACCAGCCAGAACCAGCAGTTCATCAGCGCCGAACGCCAGAGACGCTTGTCGCTGCGGATTTCCATGACGAGATTGTAGCTGGAGCGGATGACGTTGGTGTCGATCCTGAGATCAGGAGCCTTGGAGCCGGTTGCCGGGATCATCCGGCTGGCAAGCCAGCAGATCACCGAAAGCCCCATCATCATCGTGCCGAAGACGAGAACATTGTCGCCGCCGGAAAAGGCAAATGCAGCAACAATCGTGCCGGCAAGGATGGCAATGAACGTGCCGCCCTCGATCCAGGCATTGGCCTTCGGCAGGTCGCGGCGCTCCAGATGGTCGGGCAGGATGCCATATTTGATCGGTCCGAAAAGTGCAGAGACGACGCCAAAGCCAAACAGCGCCGCCATCAGTATCCAGATGGACGAGAATGCAAGACCGACGACGGCAAGGGCGGCGACCGCGATCTCGCATCGTTTCAGAAGTTCGGCGATCCTTGCCTTGTCGTGCTTGTCTGCGAGTTCGCCGCCGATGGCCGAAAGCAGCAGAAACGGCACGATGAGGATGACGCCGGCGAGCGTGACGAGCGCGGCACCTTCATTGGCCGACATCTGGAACAGGATCAGGAACACCAGGGTGTTCTTGAGAAAGTTGTCGTTGAAGGCGGTCAGGAATTGCGTCCAGAACAACGGCGCGAATTTCCTCGAAGTCATCAGGCTGCGTTGCATCGGCTGGCTCCTTGTGAGATCCACAGACAAGGCCATAGAGTTGTTGTGTAAAAGTTGAGCACGATAACAACTCTATGGTGTAGTTAACGAAGATCAATCTTCACCGTTACGATTGAACTTGACGAGCAGCTTCTCCGTGCGAGCGTCTTCGACCTTGCGGATCAGCTTCTCGGATTCGGCATTGTCGCGCAGTGTCTTGGTGATGTTCACCGTCGTCTGCATCAGCATCAGAATGCCCATGGCCAGATAGCCTTTTCCCCAGAGATCGAGCGGCATCATATAGAGGCCGAGGGCCAGCATGAAGGCTGCTGCACCGAAAGAGATGTAGGAGAAGCTGACCCAACTGGCGGAATGTTTCTGGAAACTGTCGTTCATTGTCGTGATTCCCTCAGGTTTGATGGCGTTGACTTTAAGCGGCGGGATTGATGCGGCTGCGCAGACGGGCGAGCACATCATCGGCGGAGGAGCGCAAAGGCGCGCCGCATCCGGCATTGGCAAGCTTCTCGATGATCCCAGCGGGACGTGTGGAGGTCTCCATCTCCTTCATGGCCGAGGCTGTCAGTTCATTCTGCTTCTGGCGGATGCGAAGGCGCGCAAGGGTCTCCTCCGCATCGTCAAGCGTCGCAAAACCTGGACCGGCCACGGTGACATCAAGCTTCTGCGCCTCTTCGGTGGCGCGGGCCAGGCGCTCGCCACGCTGCAGTTCCTGCAGCCGCGTTTCCGAGACGCGGACAATTCCCTTCAGTTTGTCGATTGCGGTCGTAAACTGAGCCTGGGCCTTTTCGGATTGATCGCGCTCGGCCTCGAGATAGGCGATCGCTTCGGCCGCCTCCCGGGCCAGTGCTTCATTGCCCTTGGCGAGCGCCGCGGAAGCGCGGGTTTCGAGATCGTCGATCCGGGAGACAATCATTGCATGCTGGATCCGCTCCTGCTCGTTCTGGGCAATGGCGATCGCTACGCTGCGACGGGCCGACTGGATCGATTGCGCTGCATCGCGAATCTGCTGAGCGAGAAGAGGTACGGCGTTGCGGTCAGCAAAGGCCTGTTCGGCATCATGGGCCCTGCCCCGCAGCAATGTCGAAATCAGTTTGAACATTTCCTTCCTCCGGTTTATGAACGTTGTTCACGAGTTGAATTATGGCAGAATCATGAACGGTGTTCAAGAATAATTTTGAACACCGTTCATGGAATCGAAGCGAGATGGTTAATGGCCGGCAAAAGAGAAGAAAAACGCGAGGATCTGAAGACACGGCTGATCGATGCGGCGCGAAACCGGATTGCCGAGGAGGGGCTCGCCAATCTCAGGGCGCGCGACATCACACAGGATGCCGGGTGTGCGCTCGGTGGGCTCTATACGGTCTTCGCCGATCTCTCCGAACTCGTCATCCACGTGAACTCCACAACGCTAAAGGCGCTGGAGGCAAGGCTGACGCTACCCGAAACCAGAGACACGACGCCGACAGACCGGCTGCGTAAGCTGGCGCAGGGATATTTAAGTTTCGCGGTCGAAAACCGAAATCTCTGGAAGGCGCTGTTCGACCACTTTCCGCCCGAAACCAGCCCGACGCCGCAATGGCATCTCGACGAGCATCTCTTTTTGATGAATGTGATTGCCGAACCGCTTGCCGAACTGCAACCCGATATGCCTGCGGAAGACAGGGCCATCCGCGCCCGCACCCTGTTCGGTGCCGTTCACGGTGTTGTCAGCATCAGCCTCGAAGGCCGCTTCGTCGGCTTGCCGCCCGAGCGCCTTGCACGGGAGGTGGACGAGCTTGTGCAGACTATTGCCGCGGGTGCAGCTTCGAGGAGATGACTCACGGATTGTCCGGAAGATGTGGCTGGGGCGCCTGGATTCGAACCAGGGGATGGCGGTACCAAAAACCGCTGCCTTACCGCTTGGCTACGCCCCACCAGAGCTGAAGCGAATGTCGCTTCGCCAAAACGTCGCCTGATTAGCAAAGGTCTGTCTGCCTCACAATCACTAAGTTTACTGCGACGTCATATTTGTATGCGCGGCCATGCCCGGCATGGTAGGACTTTGGGGATCGACACAGCCAATGGAGCTACCGTTGAGCCAATATCGCGCCCGTCCGCCAGCGCTCGCGACACTCATCCTCGACGATGCCGCCGTGCGCATCACCCAGTGGGATTTCGAGCCGGGAGCCGATACCGGCGTTCATACGCACGGGCTTGATTACGTCGTCGTGCCGATGACCGACTGCCAGTTCCTCATCGAGGATGCCGAGGGAAGCCGCAGGGTGGATATCGCCAAGGGCGCTGCCTATCGCCGCGAGGCGGGCACCGAGCACAATGTCGTCAATGCCGGCGACCAGCCGATGTCCTTCATCGAGATCGAATATAAATAGACATGTCCGGCGCGAACTTCGATCTTTCCTTCGATCCGGCTTACGGACGGGCTGTTCCGGTCAAAACCGGCATCCAGCGCCTGACGGCGAATAATCCGAGCCCTTTTACCTTCCGCGGCACGAACAGCTATATCGTCGGGGATTCGTCTGTCGCCGTCATCGATCCGGGACCGGAGGACGAGGCGCATTTCGAAGCCCTGATGGCAGCGCTTGCCGGCCGGCAGGTGACGCATATCTTCGTCAGTCACACCCATCGGGACCACTCGCCGCTCGCAAGGCGGCTGAAAGAGGAAACGGGAGCGCTGACGGTCGGCGAAGGCCCGCACCACCCGTCGCGGCCGCTGCGCGACGGCGAGATCAATCCTTTTGCGGAAAGCTCAGACATGGATTTCGTGCCTGATATTGCCATCCGCGACGGGGAGACGATTTGCGGCGATGGCTGGGCGCTGACGGGCGTGCTGACCCCGGGCCACACCGCCAATCATGCGGCGTTTGCGCTTGAGGACCGTGGCATCCTGTTTTCAGCCGACCATGTGATGGCCTGGGCAACGACGATCGTTGCACCCCCCGATGGCTCCATGGCGGACTATATGGCCTCGCTCGACAAGTTGATCGCCCGTGGCGATAGCCTGCTGCTGCCTGGCCATGGCGGGCCAGTGACGTCGCCGGCGCCCTTCCTGCGCGGCCTAAAGACCCACAGACGCCTGCGGGAGCGCTCCATCATCGAGCGTATCCGAATGGGGGACAGCATCATTCCAGAGATGGTGAAGGTGATGTACCGCGATACCGATAGGCGGCTGCATGGTGCTGCGGCACTTTCGGTGCTGGCGCATATCGAGGACCTTATGGAGCGCGGCGAGGTCAGCGCCGACGGGCCACCTTCCCTCTTTGCCCATTATCGACTGGCGGGAGGCTGACGGTGGCGGCGCGTGCGGATTACAGCTATCGCGACGACCCGTCCGTGCCCGCTTTTGCGGACGATAAGCCGCTTATTCTCTTCGATGGCGAATGCGTCTTCTGCTCCGGCTGGGTGCAGTTCCTGCTGAAGCGGGATACCGGGAAACGCTATCGCTTCATCGTCGCCCAGACGCCGCTCGGCGAGGCGCTCTATCGGCATTACGGGCTGGAGACGCGGAACTACGAGACTAACCTGCTCATCGACACGGGCCGCGCCTATTACAAATCAGATGCGACGCTCCGCATGCTGGAGGGGCTCGCAATGCCGTGGGCCCTGGCCGGAGTGCTGCGGATCGTGCCGCGGCGGATTGTGGATACGGCTTATGGAGTGGTTGCGCGGAACCGGTTGAGGATTGCAGGGCGGCGGGAGAGTTGCATGGTGCCGACGGCTGAGGTGCGGGAGCGGTTTTTGGGGTAGGCTGATGGTTTACACGGCGCTTCATCAAGGATCAGGTGCCAGCGCAATTGACTGCGGCAAGGGCGTTTTAATATGCCTCACCGTATCCCGCTCCTCGCATGGCTCAGGGCGTTCGGCCCTGCAATCGATTCACTGGATCGATTGCTGCTGCTCCGCAGCACCGGGCCTCACCCTCCCGCAATCCCCAATAGTTCTGAATCGAGGGCGGCAAGATATTGCTCGGCCACCTCGGCGCTGAAGCCAAGGTCGTGCTGGCCGTAGCGCGAGGCGACGCGGACGTCGACGAAGGTGGTTTCAGCTTCTTCCCGCAGACGGATGATGAAGTCGAAACGCAGGCCGAGGATGAGGGTGCGGGTCGTGCCCTGCAGCATCACGCCATTGGCGCCGCGGATCAGCTTTGCAACACTATCCTCATAGGGCCGCGGCGTCGGCACGGGGATGACGTCGGGTGAGTCGGCCACACCGCTTTCCGGCTGAGCGGGAACGGGTCTGTCCTCCAGTTCACGGCCGGGCGTCGTATCGCCTTCGCTTTTGGTGATGGTGATGCCGTTCTGCTTGGCAACCTTCTTGACCGCCTCGAGAACGCGGTCGAGTGCACCGTCGTAACGGCGGCCGGTGAGTTCAGGATAGGCGGCAAGCTGCCTCTCGCGGTCGCCGGGGGTAATCACGGGATCGCGCGGCAGCCAGATCTGGTCGRCCTGCGGCAGCGACAGCCAGTCGGGTGCGGCGGTTGTATCCGTCGTCACGTCATAGATCGCCGGCAGGGTGAAATAGCGCTCGGCGGCGAAGGCGCCGATGCCCAGCGGAAAGGCGGCGTAGATCAGTGCAGCCAGCGCATTCAGCCCGCCTTCGGCACCCGTCATCCAGAGGCTGCGCAGGCCGATCGCAGCCAGCAGGGTGGCAAGGATCGCGCATCCAACGGAAACCAGCAGCACCAGGATGAGATAGGGTGTCGCCAGTCCGCCGAAACGATGGGCGATCAGCACCGCCACGGACAGTACAAGTGCAAACGCCCCGAAGTGCCGCGAGAAGCGGGCGGCGCTGGAAATGGGACGATCGAAGCGGATGGCCATTAAATTTACCGGTTGGTCGGCGGCAGCTTTTGAACACATCTGCCACCATCGACTTTTCTAGTGCAAGATTCGTCTAAATTGAAACTCTTGTCTGAGCATTGCCGAAGCAATCCACTTCAAAGGCCAAATCAAAGAGCACGCGATCTCCATAAGCCGTTGCTGATATGCCGTAAAAAGGCCATTCTGCCGGGGTCTCATGTATTTCCCACGAAACAGGAGAGACAGATGATCTCATCCGAGACGATGGAAAGGCCGCGGGCTTCCTCGCTTGGCGGCATCGACCGCGCCGAGCCGCTGCTACCGCTGGAACTGCTCGAGCTCGAACTTTCGCTGGAAGGCTATGCTGACGGCGAAGCCGGCTTCTGCGAGGCGGTGCGCAAGGCGGCGACCGAAACCCGTGGCGAATTTCTCTTCGACCTGCCGGCGGCGGGCCTCATCGAGGATTGCCGGCGCATCGCGGTTCTGCGCATCCCGACATCGGACAATAAGATGCGCGTGGTTCTTGCCCTGCTCGACCAGAACGGTGCGGAAATCCGCATGCAGGCGCCCGACGCGGATACGGAGCATCTGGTGCGTTTTGCCGATGCCTTCATCGAGGTGCTGGAGCGAATCTAGGCGTCAGTCACGGCCGGCTGCAGCCTCCGCCAGCGAGCGGAAGGGAAACTTGCGGCCGCATTCGCATTTCAGCATGAATGTTTCCGGATGGACCGAAGGCCGCTGCACGAAGAAGCCTCGCGGCAGTTGATCCACCTTGAAGTCGGGGGTTTTGCGCTTGGCGTCGTCGATCTCGGAGGCTTCGGCAAAGCCGCTGTTGCCGCATTGCGGGCAGGTAAGTTTCTTCGAGAATCGATCGCGTATCGCCATGGTGCTCTTTCCAGTGCTGCTGTCTTTGCTCTTACATAGGAACGCATGGCGGCGAAAGTGGAACCAAGCATGCTTCCTGCCGTTCCTTCTCTAACGAAGGAGGCAAATCATGCCGAATAGAGACCCCATTCCCACTCCCGGTGCAGAGTCGCCACTTGGCCCGCAACCGACGCCGGGCATTCCCGACCGCAGTCGGGAAAAGCCGCCGCTGACGCCGGCACAGGATCCGAGCGATACCAAGAACCCGCAGGACCCGCCGCTGGATCCGGCGCTGCTGCCGATAGGCGACCCGGCAGGCGCGGCCTGATATAGTCAGGTTGACGACGCCAGGCAGATGGACTTTCTTGGCCGGACGTTCATGCTCCAAGGAATCGACCGATGCGCCCATATGTCCTGCCGCTTCTTGCTGTTCTGGCCGCAGCTCTGGCCGCCTGTCAGACGCTAACGCCCGAGGAGCGGCGGGCACGTGACGAGCAGACCTGCTTCGGCTACGGCTTCAAGCGCGGGACAGACGGGTTTGCCACGTGCCTGCAGCGCATCGATCTAGACCGCCGCGCCCAGGCTCGCTACGACAGCGATTGGGTGATGGCCGACATGGCCTATAATCTGAACGGTCCCTACGTTTACCCGCGCTATTATCGCTATCGTCACTGAGCGCCAGAGATGACGGCCTGCGCTGCTGCGAGCCGGGCGATCGGCACGCGGAAGGGCGAACAGGAGACATAGTCGAGGCCGATCGTCTCGCAGAAATGGATCGAGGCAGGATCGCCGCCATGCTCGCCGCAGATGCCGAGCTTCATGTCATTGCGCGTGCGCCGGCCGCGCTCGGCAGCGATACGAATCAGCTCGCCAACCCCGTCGAAATCCAAGGATATGAAGGGATCATGCTCGATGATGCCCTTGCGCTGGTAGGTTGGGATGAAAGCCGAAGCATCGTCGCGTGAAATGCCGAAGGTGGTCTGCGTCAAATCGTTGGTGCCGAAGGAAAAGAATTCGGCCACTTCGGCAATGACATGGGCGCGCAGTGCTGCGCGCGGCAGTTCGATCATCGTGCCAACCAGATAGTCGATGCGCATTTTGGCCTCCAACATGACGTCTTGCGCCACGGCATCGATCTTCGCCTTCACATAATCCAGTTCGGAACGCAGGCCGACAAGCGGCACCATGATTTCGGGAACGACGGCGGCGCCGGTTTCCTGCGCTGCCGCGACGGCCGCTTCGAAGATGGCGCGAGCCTGCATCTCGACAATTTCAGGATAGGAGATGGCAAGGCGGCAACCGCGATGGCCGAGCATGGGATTGAACTCGTGCAGCGCATCGACGCGCTGGCGAAGTGCTACAGGCTCCATGCCCATGGCATAAGCGACTTCGGCAATCTCCTCGTCCGTCTTCGGCAGGAATTCGTGCAGCGGCGGATCGAGCAGGCGGATCGTCACCGGCAGGCCGTGCATGACGGTGAACAGGCCGGTGAAATCGCTCCGTTGCATGGGAAGCAGCTTGTCGAGCGCTCCCCGCCTGCCCTTCTCGTCTTCGGCAAGGATCATCTCGCGCATGGCATGGATGCGCTCGCCCTCGAAAAACATGTGCTCGGTGCGGCAAAGCCCAATGCCCTCGGCGCCGAAGGAGCGGGCGGCGCGGGCATCGGCCGGCGTGTCGGCATTGGTGCGCACAGTCATGCGCCGCGCGCGGTCTGCCCAGCCCATGATGCGGCCGAAATCACCTGACAGTTCCGGCTGGATCATCGGCACCTCGCCCTTCAGCACCTGGCCGGCCGAACCATCGATGGTGATGACGTCGCCCTTCTTCAACGTGACGCCGATACCGATCAGACGCTCGTTGCGGGCATCGATGCGCATGGTGCCGGCGCCGACGACGCAAGGAATGCCCATGCCGCGGGCAACGACAGCTGCATGGCTGGTCATGCCGCCGCGCGTCGTCAGGATGCCCTCGGCGGCATGCATGCCGTGAATGTCTTCCGGGCTGGTCTCGACGCGCAGCAGGATAACCTTGCGTCCCTCGGCTTCCGCCTCGACCGCCTMTTCCGCCGTGAAGACGATCTCGCCGGTGGCAGCCCCTGGCGAGGCAGGCAGACCGGTGCCGATCACCTGGCGGCTGACGCGCGGATCGATGGTCGGATGCAGGAGCTGGTCGAGTGACGATGGCTCGATGCGCAGCACGGCCTCTTTCTCGGTAATCACGCGCTCGTCGACCATGTCGACGGCAATCTTCATTGCCGCGCGTGTCGAGCGTTTGCCGGAGCGTGTCTGCAACATCCAGAGCTTGCCGCGCTCGATGGTGAATTCGATGTCCTGCATATCGCGGTAATGGGCTTCGAGCTCGTCGCAGATACGACCGAACTCGGCAAAGGCCTCCGGCATCAGCTTTTCCATCGAGGGCTTTTCGGAGCCTGAGGCGATGCGCCCTTCTTCGGTGATGCTCTGCGGCGTGCGGATGCCGGCGACGACGTCCTCGCCCTGTGCATTGACGAGGAATTCGCCGTAAAGCAGCTTCTGCCCGGTCGAGGGATTGCGGGTGAAGGCGACACCCGTGGCCGATGCATTGCCGAGGTTACCGAAGACCATGGCCTGGATATTGACCGCCGTGCCCCAGGCTTCCGGAATATTGTGAAGCTGGCGGTAGGTAACGGCGCGTGCGCTCATCCAGCTCGAAAACACCGCGCCGACGGCACCCCAGAGCTGGACCGCCGGATCCTGCGGGAAAGCCTCATCCAGCTCTTCCTCGATCAGCGCCTTGTAGAGCGAAACGACATGCTGCCATTCGGAAGCGTTGAGTTCGGTATCAAACTCGTGGCCCAGGCGACCCTTCTCATCCTCGAGGATTTCCTCGAAGAGGTCATTGCCGAGACCCATGACGACGTCGGCATACATCTGGATAAAGCGGCGATAACTATCCCAGGCGAAGCGTGCGTCGCCGGCATCGTGGCCGAGCGCCTGCACCGTCTCATCGTTCAGGCCGAGATTGAGCACCGTATCCATCATGCCCGGCATGGAAACGCGCGCGCCCGACCGCACGGAAAGTAGAAGGGGCCGTTTGCCCGAGCCGAAACGATGGCCGGTGATCTCCTCGATGCCGGCAATGCCTGCGAGAACCTGCTGTTTCAGGTCAGGATCGATCTTGCGGCCGTTCTTGTAATAGGTGGTGCAGGCTTCACTGACGATGGTCAGGCCAGGAGGAACCGGGAGACCAAGGCTGCACATTTCTGCGAGATTGGCGCCCTTGCCGCCAAGAACCTCCTTGTCTCGCGCCCGGCCCTCAGCCTGTCCATTGCCGAACGTATAGACCCACTTGGTCATCTTTCCCCCAACACCATTTCGGGGACCAGCTTAATCCCTTGGTGTTGAAATGAAAATCGACAAATGCGGCGAAATGTTGCGTCGCACAATAAATCCCCTGACAGGGTGCAGAATCAAACGATTGAAAATGGCGGGGCGCAAAAAGGCGCATAAAAAAAAGCTTTGCGGGACTGCAACAACTGTCCCGCAAAGCCTTGTTTCCGTCCGGCCAGGAAAACCGGACGGGGGGTCCATTTAATGCMTTGAGGCCTTCGGTCCCCCACCCCAATCCGAAGGCAGCATTGCAAATTCCACTGAGCGCAACGATCGATTGCTACTTATCCGCAATGACGCGGTTGCGCTAAAACAACTTCTAATGCAATGCGCGCAAAAGAGCATCACCCAAATGGGGTACGCAGCCGATGTGGAGGTGACCTTTTTTGGTCTTTAATTAAAATGCCGCCTCAAGCCGTCTCACGGAGACGCTCTGCAGTCTGCAAATCGACCGAGACAAGCTGGGAAACACCCTGCTCAGCCATCGTGACACCAAAGAGGCGATTCATGCGMGCCATGGTGATGGGATTGTGGGTAATGATGACGAATCGGGTCTCGGTGGAAGCCGCCATCTCGTCCATCAGATTGCAGTAACGCTCGACATTGTGGTCGTCGAGCGGCGCGTCCACCTCGTCCAGCACACAAATCGGGGCAGGATTGGTGAGGAAGACTGCAAAGATCAGCGCCATTGCCGTCAGCGCCTGTTCGCCGCCTGACAGCAGCGTCATGGTCTGCGGCTTCTTGCCCGGCGGGCGGGCAAKAATTTCGAGGCCGGCTTCCAGCGGATCATCGGATTCGATCAGCTGCAGCTCCGCCGTGCCGCCGCCGAAAAGGTGCGTGAAGAGGCGCTGGAACTGCGCATTGACGACATCGAAGGCAGCGATCAGGCGTTCGCGACCCTCGCGGTTGAGGCTCTGGATCGCGCCGCGCAGCTTGCGGATGGCATCGATGACGTCGTCGCGCTCCTTGATGAGTGTCTCCAGCTTCTCGGTGAGTTMTTTCTGCTCCTCGTCGGCCCGCAGGTTCACGGCACCCAGTCGCTCGCGCTCTATCCGCAGCCGCTCCACCTCGCGCTCGACCTCGTGCGGATCGGGCAAGGTCTGCAGTCCCGGCCGGCCGGCAAGGCGCAGCGCCTCGTGCGGGGCCACGTTCAGCGCCTCGCGGATACGCTGCTCGCTTTCCTGCCGCCTCTCGCGGGCGGAGACGAGGCGCTCCTCGGCGCGGCCGCGGCGCTCGCGGCTTTCGGCAAGTTCGGAGAGCGCGGTCGCTGCCTTGTGGTCGGCATCGCGCTGCAGAAGTTCGGCCTGCGCCAAGAGATCGGCGGCATGGCGGCGAGCTTCCTCGGCCTTCTGCAACTCCGTCAGCAAAGCGCGGCGCTTGTCGTCGAATTCGTCCGGCGCCATCTCGAGTTCGGCGGCTTCCTCGCGGGCCTCCTCTTCGCGCTCGCGCAGCGTTGCGATGTGATCCTCGGCGCTGGCGGCCCGCTGACGCCATGTCTCGCGCTCCTGGGCGATGGCGACGATGCGGCGCTGACGGGCGTCGTTCTCCCGGTTCAGGCTCTCGTGACGGGCACGGGCTTCAGCAAGCGCGCCGCGATCCGTCGCGACCTCGGCCTGCTGGAAACGCAGCCGCTCGTCGAGCACGGTCAGGTCAGGCGCATCCTCCAGCTCGATGCGGGCGTTCTCGTCCTGAACGGCGACGTCCTCGAGCTGCGCCTGTAACTGGCTGACGGCTTCGGCGACGACATCGCGGCGGCGAATCAGATCGCCCGAGGCACGTTCTGCGGCGGCGAGCGCCTCTCGCGCCTCGGCCAGATGACGGGCGGACAGACGGTTCATGTCGCGGGCCTCCGTCAGCCTGCGCTCCTCCTCGCGGATGGTATCGGTGGCGGCGGCAAGGCGCTCCTCGGCCTCGCTCAGAACGTCGCGGGCAAGCTCCGCCTCGCCCTCCAGCTCGGCAAGGCGATTCTTCTGGGCAAGGCGCAAAGCCGCGGCACTCGGCGCATCTGCGCCTGCGATATGGCCATCCCAGCGATAGACAGCGCCTTCCTTGGTCACCAAGCGCTGGCCGGCCTTGAGTTCCTTCACCAGACGCTGCGCGTCGGCGTCGATGACCAGACCGATCTGGCGCAGCCGACGGATCAGCGCAGCGGGGGCGCGGACGTGGTTCAGCAGGGGCGCGGCGCCGGCAGGAAGAGCCGGATCATCGGAGCCATCGCCGTTTTCCGACCAGTGGGCGGGCGCATTCGGATCGAGCGGGGATTCGAGATCATCTCCGAGTGCGGCACCGAGCGCCGTCTCGAAACCGCGATCGACCTTCAGCTCCTCGGCAACCGGCGGAAATTCGCCTGCTGCAGCGCCGGCCAGCATACGCTGGATAGTACGGGCTTCCGTTTCCAGCGCATTGAGCTTGCTGCGTGCCTGTTCGACTGGCGCGCGGGAGAGCGCTTCCGTCTGGCGCGCAGTTGCGAGCGCCTGCTCGACGGACTGGATCGTAGCCTCAGCTTCGGCGACGGCAATCTCGCCCGCCTCGACCACAGCGCGCTTCTCGTCCGGATCCGGCAATGTGGCGATCTTCTGCTCGACGCCGGCAAGTTCGCGGTTTGCTTCGTCCATCTGGCGCTCAAGTCGCAGCTTGCGCTCGGCAAGATCACGGATGGCGCGCTCCAGCTGATTGCGGCCGGCAGCGGCTTCAGCGCGCTCTGCCGTCAGGCTGGTGAAGACGCGTTCGCTGTCGGCAAGCTTTACGGCCGCCTCTTCGAAAGCCTGCCGTGTCTCTTCGGCATGACGGCCGGAATCGGCGAGGATGTCAGCGATATCGGCCTCTTCGGCATCGAGTCTCGCGAGGATGGCGGCATTGTCGGCGACGAGCCGTTCCTCGCGCCTGATGTCTTCGGAAAGCTGCGCCAGACGGCGAGTAAGCTCGTCACGGCGGCGCAGGATGCGATTGGCATCCTCCTCGAGCTGGCTTCGGGCGATCTGCAGGCGTTGGAGCGCTGCGGCCGCCCGCGCCTCGCCCTCGCGCAGCTCGGGCAGTTTCAGGCTGGCAATGCCCTGGTTCTTCGCCGCTTCCATCTGGTTCTGCGCCTTTTCGGCGACGACGACGGTTGCCTGGTTGAGCGCGCTATCGGCTTCGCCTTCGGCCTCCTTCGCCTGCACCCAGCGGATATGCAGCAGCATCGCCTCCCGGGCGCGGATATCGGCAGAGAGCGTTTTGAAGCGGTTTGCTTGACGGGCCTGACGCTTCAGGCTCTCGATCTGGTTTTCGAGCTGCGAGGTGACGTCATCCAGCCGCTCCAGATTGCTTTCGGCGGCGCRCAGGCGAAGCTCGGCCTCGTGGCGGCGGGAATGCAGGCCGGAGATACCGGCCGCCTCTTCCAAGAGCTGCCGGCGGGCCTGCGGCTTTGCGGCTATCAACTCGCCGATACGCCCTTGCCCGACCATGGAGGGAGAGCGCGCGCCAGTGGAGGCATCGGCGAAGAGAAGCTGCACATCCTTGGCACGGCTTTCCTTACCGTTGATGCGATAGATCGACCCCTGCTCACGCTCGATGCGACGTGTGACCTGGATTTCATCGCTGTCGTTGAAGGCAGCGGGCGCAGTGCGCTCACCGTTATCGAGATAAAGCGCGACTTCCGCTGTGTTGCGCGCCGGCCGGTTTCCCGAGCCGGAGAAGATGACGTCGTCCATGCCCGACGCGCGCATATTCTTGTAGGAATTCTCGCCCATGACCCAACGCAGGGCTTCGACGAGATTGGACTTGCCGCAGCCGTTCGGCCCGACGACACCCGTCAGGCCGCGCTCGATGATGAATTCGGTCGGTTCGACGAAGGATTTGAAGCCGACAAGGCGAAGCTTGTTGAACTTCATGCCACCGCCTCATCAGACGAAAAAGCGGGCGCACGGCTTTCGCCGTCGCCCGCCTTCGCAAAACGGTACGGATCAGAGGAGGCTGTCGATGAGGGCCGACAAGGTGTCAACCGGCATGTCTCCAGAGTAGCGCTTGCCATTGATGAGGAACGTCGGCGTGGCATTGACGCCGAAGTCCTTGGAACCGCGTTCCCGCGTGGCGTTCACTTCATCCAGCAGTTTCTGGTTCGTCAAGCACTTCGTGAAGCTATCCTCAGTAAATCCGGCAAGCTTCGACATTTGCAGCAATGCGCCGCGGCCGTCATCGGCGGCAGCCCAGACCTGTTGCTGCTTGAAAAGCATGGCGACCATCGGGAAATACTGCTCCGGCGTTGCGAGCTCTTCAGGCTTCTGCGRGTTGCAGCGAGCGAGCATGAAGGCGGCAGCAGCGCGCGGATCGAAGGGGAATTCGCGCAGGACGAACTCCACCTTGCCGGTGTCGACGTATTTCTGCTTGATGGTATCGAAGGTGGTGTTGTGGAAGTGGGCGCAGTGCGGGCAGGTCATCGACATATATTCGACGATCTTGACCGGGGCATCGGTCTTGCCGAGCGCCATTTCCGGCAGCGTTCCCGGGGTCATGACCTTGGCCATGTCCACATCGCCATCCGGCTTCGGGATTTCTGGGGCTGCCTGCGCCTGCGCCGTACCGTATACCGCCATGGATGCGGTTGCGGCGGCGACACCGCCCAGAAGCTGGCGTTTCGTCAGTTGCATTTCAGAGATGCGCATGGTTTCCCCATAAACAAGTGTGGCAGCTGCTTGTGCGATATAACGGCCAGAAGCCGCGAACAAGGCACGCTTCGCCAACTTTCTTCAAAGAATTGTGACCTGCGAAAGACGAACAGTCAAAAGGGTGCAAGATTTCGCGTTATCGGTACACATCGCAGCGATTGCCGACGCGCAGGATCAGATTCCTGGCACGAAACCTATTTGCCGCGCTTGCCCAATACCGCCGTACCGAGGCGGGCGATCGCCTGGCGCAGTTTGTCGTCCTCTATGCCCTGCATCATGCCTTCCAGCTTGCGGGCGGCTTCGCCCTTCAGCGGCGGGGGTGGGCGAGAGCGTTTGACCTGCTGGTAGACCGGCTTCTGGACGATGCGGATCTGCTGGACGGCGGCGAAGCCGAAGAAGCTATTGATGCGCTGGATGAGTTCGCCTTGCGCGTGGGTGAGGAAAAGGGCGCGCGCGCCTTCGCAGGCAACGGTCAGCACACCGGGTCGGAAGCTGCCGTCATCACCGCCGCGCGCCCAGGCGATCTTTTCCGGCCGGGTACAATCGGCGAAATCCTCGCCGGCGATTTCGTCCCATGAGCCGAGAAGCGCGCTGTTGATGCCGGCACGACGAGCGAGAACGGGATCGATGATGCCGTTCGTCAGCTCGGAAATCTGCTTTTCACCTTTGCGTGGATAACTCATCGAAACCTTGGTAAATGGCGGCCATTCGAGGCTACCGGCTTGATCGCGCCGCACTGCTTCGCCAAGTATAGAGCACTTCCCCCGATCGCGGCAAATAATGACGATACATACACTGGACGCGCCGACCGCCTCCTCTCTCCTCGAATGGTATGACCGCCATCATCGCGACCTGCCGTGGCGGGTTTCGCCGCCCATGGCCAAACGCGGCATCAAGGCGAATCCCTATCGCGTCTGGCTGTCCGAAGTGATGCTGCAGCAGACGACAGTGCAGGCGGTAAAGCCCTACTTTGCCAATTTCCTGATGAAGTGGCCGACAGTGACCGATCTCGCAAAAGCGCCTGGTGAAGAGGTGATGGCCGCCTGGGCGGGGCTTGGCTACTACGCGCGGGCGCGCAATCTGAAGAAATGCGCCGAGGCCGTTGTGAGCCAGCATGGCGGCATCTTTCCTGATACCGAAGAGGGGCTGAAAGCCCTGCCCGGCATCGGCGATTATACCGCGGCGGCGGTCGCGGCAATCGCCTTCAACCGGCAGGCGGCCGTGATGGACGGCAATGTGGAACGGGTGATCTCACGGCTCTATGCCATCGCCACACCGCTTCCGGCAGGCAAGCCGCTGATGCGTCAGAAGGTGGCGCTGCTGACGCCGGCCGATCGGCCTGGCGATTTCGCCCAGGCGATGATGGATCTCGGCGCGACGATCTGCACGCCGAAGCGCCCGGCCTGCTCGCTCTGTCCCTTCAACGGATCGTGCGAGGCTCTGCGGCTGCATGATCCCGAGCAGTTTCCGGTCAAGGCCGCCAAAAAGGAAAAACCGGTCCGACGCGGTGCGGCCTTCGTCGCAGTCACTTCCGATGGTGATATCCTGCTGCGACGGCGCATCGAAAGCGGCCTGCTGGGCGGCATGACGGAAATTCCGACGACGGCGTGGACTGCGCGGCAGGACGGAGAGACGTCAACGGAAGCGGCTCCTTTCAATGCTGACTGGCAAAGTTCGGGCACCGTGACGCACGTCTTCACCCATTTCGAACTCAGGCTTTCGATCTTCCGCGCGGCGATTGCCGACCGCGTTCAAATCAATGACGGATGGTGGGAGCCGGTTACAAATCTTGAAGCTCAGGCGCTCCCGACTATCATGAAAAAAGCGATCGCAGCGGCTATTCCTCTCGCGTTCAAAACAGCCAAGGGATGATTATGGCAAACGACATCAAGCATATCGTTTTCGATATCGGCAAAGTTCTTATTCATTACGATCCGCTTCTTCCCTTCAGCCGCCTCATTCCCGATGAGGCCGAGCGCAACTGGTTTTTTGCCAATGTCTGCACCCACGACTGGAACGTCGAGCAGGACCGCGGCCGCACCTGGGCGGATGCCGAAGCATTGCTGATCGAGCAGCATCCGACCCGCGAAGAGCATATCCGCGGCTTCCGCAAGCATTGGCACGAGATGGTGCCGCATGCCTATGAAGACAGCGTCGCGATCATGGAAGGCTTCATCGATGAAGGCCGGGACGTGACGATGCTCACGAACTTCGCCTCTGATACGTTCCGCGAGGCGCAGGAGCGCTTCGCCTTCCTTAGGAAACCCCGTGGCGTGACCGTTTCCGGGGATGTCGGCCTCATCAAGCCGGATATCGCGATCTACGAAACGCATGTGAAGAGCTTCGGCCTCGATCCGGCCGCGACGATCTTCATCGATGATGCACCTGCCAATATCGAAGGTGCCAAGGCTGCCGGCTGGAATGCCGTGCTCTTTAGCGGCGCCGACAAATTGCGCGCCGATCTCGCCACCTACGGACTGAAGGCATGAGCCATGAGCTTCGACCCCGCAACGGCCATCGACCGCTTCCACGCCGCGATCAACGATCTCGATTTTCCTGAAATCGAAAACTGGTTCGCCGAGGATGCGACCTATGTCTCCAACGGCGTCGGCAGCCTTGCCGGCCGGGCCGAGATCATGGCCGCATTCCGCCGCTACTTCGATGATTATCCGGATCAGACAGCCGAAAATTCGCTGGTCGAGAGGCTGACGCCGCTCTCCGGCCGTGCCGTGTGGTCCGTCCGGGCGACGCACAGCCAGACCGGAAAGCCGCTGATCCGCGAGGGCGAGGAAACAATCACCTTCAACGAAGACGGCAAGGTCACGCGGGTCGATGTGACTGACTATCAGGAGTTCTGAAGAAGAGTTCCAGTTCTGAAACAAGAAGCCCGGGGTCCTTCGACTCCGGGCTTCTTTTTCTTCTTCCGTAACTGGAGGTACAAACCGGAAGAAGGGTTAGTATCAACCTTGCAAGGTGCTGCTCAGCCCACCTTTGCGAGATCACTGCGGATGACGGACCGCAATTCGTCGATCGGGCGCAGGGATTGCCCGTCGTCGAAGTGCCAGAAGGTCCATCCGTTGCATGCATCAAGGCCCTGCACTTTCGCGCCGAGGCGATGAATGGAGCCGGCTTCGCCGCCCGAGGCGACAGTGCCATCGGCGCGCACCACAGCACTGTAGCGCCGCTTGGCATCCGTCAGCACCTGGCCGGGCTTGATGAGGCCGCTTTCGACCAGCACGTTGAAGGCGACGCGGGCTTCGGCCTTCTTGCCGGTCATGACAGTCAGTTCCGCCTTGCCGAGCGGCTCGACGGCGGCGATGCGGGCAGAGGCCGCATCGATATAGTCCTGCTCGCGCTCGATGCCGACGAAGTGCCGGCCAAGGCGCTTGGCGACGGCGCCGGTCGTTCCCGAACCAAAGAAGGGATCGAGGATGATATCGCCGGGCTTGGAGGAAGCCATGATGACGCGGGCAAGCAGCGCTTCCGGCTTCTGGGTCGGATGGGCCTTCTTGCCATCCTCGCCCTTCAGGCGCTCGTTGCCACTGCAGATCGGGAACAGCCAGTCGGAGCGCATCTGCACGTCGTCATTGGCGGCCTTCATGGCATCGTAGTTGAAGGTGTATCCCTTGGCCTTGGCGTTCGGGCTTGCCCAGATCATCGTCTCATGGGCGTTCTGGAAACGGCGGCCCTTGAAATTCGGCATCGGGTTGGTCTTGCGCCAGACGATGTCGTTCAAGATCCAGAAGTTCAGATCCTGCAGCGTGGCACCGACGCGGAAGATGTTGTGATAGGAGCCGATGACCCAGATCGTGCCCGTCGGCTTCAGCACGCGGCGGCAGGCAAGGAGCCAGGCGCGGGTGAAAGCGTCATAGGCCTCGAAGGAGGCGAACTGGTCCCACTCGTCATCGACGGCGTCGACCAACGACTGGTCCGGCCGGTGCAGCGTGCCGCCGAGCTGGAGATTGTAGGGCGGATCGGCAAAGATGACGTCAACGGACTGGCTCGGAAGAGCCTCAAGGGCTGCAACGCAATCACCCTTGATGATCGTGTCGACCCAAGAGCCCGGCTTGACGGAAGTCTTGAGGTCGGCAAGCGGATAAACAGACGCCATGTAGATACTCACCCATACGCTTTACGCTTAACTGTCCGTTATGGTTACGCAAGTTGGTTACCAAAGCCTGAAGCGGTGGCCGATTTCGGGAAAATATTCCGCTTGGCGTATCAATGAGAGGCGGACGCATGACCGCGCCCACCCCAATTTCACTCCGCCGCATGGGGCATGTGGACCTGCCTGCTATCATCGGGGGCCTCGGCACGCTCGACCATGCCATAGTCCCTGACAACATGGCCGATGCGCAGGCGATAATCGGCGAAAATGCCGCCGCGGCCAGCCTTTTGCGCTGCCCGATGGGCTTCTAGGTTGCGCCACTCGCGCACCGCCTCTTCGTCTCGGAAGAAGGAGAGCGAGAGGATCTTGCCACGCATCGTCAGGCTCTCGAAACGCTCTATGGAAATGAAGCCATCGATCTTTTCAAGCTCGGATCTGAGTTCGCCGGCAAGGTCCAGATATCTGTGGCGCTCACCGACATAGGTGATGACTTCGAAGATGACGGCGATCATGCCAGCACCAGGCTGGCATGCGGGGCCGAGACATTCTTCAGGAAGATGCGGTCCTCTTTCAGAATGAAGCGCTCGCGACGGGCGAATTCGTAGTTCTCCCGGCCGAGCGGATCGGCGGCAAGCCGTGCGCGATAGGCCTCGTAGGCTGCCAGATTTTCAATGTTGTAGACGCCATAGGCGGTCGTCGCCGAACCCTCATGCGGGCCGAAATAGCCGACCAGGTCCGCACCGTTTCGCGGGATCGCCTGGCCCCAATTGCGGGCATATTCGGCAAAGGCGTCTTTTCTGAAGGGATCGATCTCGTAGCGGATGAAGCAGGTGATCATCGGTTTTCTCCTCTCGTGTGAGAGGCGTTTTCGCACATTGCGGTACGGAGATGCTTCGGTTACGATCGAAGTATGAAGGAAGGACCTGACATTGCGCAGATCGGTGCGCTCATCGGTGATCCGGCCCGCGCCAACATGCTGGCGGCCCTGACCGGTGGCCGCGCGCTGACCGCAACAGAGCTTGCGGCCGCCGGCGGCATCACGCTGCAGACGGCAAGCTCACATCTCTCGAAGCTCGAATCCGGCGGTCTGCTTGCCCAGCGCAAGCAGGGACGCCACCGCTATTTCACCCTTGCCGACGAGGCGGTGGCCCGGCTGATCGAAAGCATGATGGGCCTTGCCGCTAGCCGAGGGCATCTGCGCCACCAGCCCGGCCCGAAGGACCCGGCGTTGCGCAAGGCGCGCATCTGCTACGACCACCTCGCCGGCGATTTTGGCGTGCGCATGCTGGACAGCCTGGTTGCGACGGGATCGATCGATGCCATCGGCGACGGGCTCGCAGTGACGGCCAAGGGCGAGAGCGATCTGCAATGTATCGGCATCGATGTCGGCAGCCTCAAATCCTCGCGCCGGCCGCTCTGCCGCTCCTGCCTCGACTGGAGCGAACGCCGCGCCCACCTCGCCGGCAGCCTCGGCAAGGCATTGCTCGCGAATTTCATGGAAAAGGGCTGGGCACGGCGAATGCCGGAAAGCCGGTCGGTGATGTTCTCCACCGAAGGCGAGCGGCAGTTTCTGAAATTGTTTCCGCTGGAAACCTAGCAAGGCGCTACCAGCACATTCCGGAAATGACCATGTGCGACCGTGCTGCAGAGTTCGCTCCATTCGCAATCCTCGCAGGCATTGCGGATGGTATCGGCAGCGAAACCGCGGCGTAGTCTTTTCAGCAGGGCCTTATCGGGAATGAGGCGAGCGCCCTCATCTACCCGCATGCCCAACAGCCTGCCCACAGCTTCGGCGGCAGCTTCGTCCCTGGTCTTCGGACCGGGCAGCAAGCAATGCGCCGAAGCCCCGGACAACAAGGGAGCACAGATATCATCGGGGCCGGAGACGATTTCGATCTCCTCTCCGGCCGAGAGACGCTCTGCGATGCGGCGGTAGTTGGCGGTGAAGGCCGGAGTGTAGCCTTCACCGACAAATGTCAGCATGCAGAGCAGATGATGGGCGCGCAGCCTGACGGTCAATGCAGCTCTGCCCGGCCGCCATAAATGCGGATGCCCTTGAGCACCGCCGCAGCAAGTGCAGACTTCAGCACGCCGCCGAGGATGAAGGGCGCGACGCCGAGCAGCCAGCCTTTTTCGGCACCGATCAGCGAACCGAGATAGAGGCCACCGAGCGCAAGGCAGAAGATGTTTGCGGCAAAGTGGGCGGTGAAGCTTCTGATAATCTTGTCGCCCGTCCAGCCGCGTTCGGCGAGCCAGCCGACCATCAGCGCCATCAGCGGAAAGGCAACGAGATAACCGGCCGTCGGGCCGGCAAAGGGCGCAAGGCCGCCTGAGCCGTTTGCGAGTACCGGTGCGCCAAGCATGGCTTCGCCGAGCCAAGCGAGAACGGTAAGCGTGCCGAGGCGCCAGCCATAGAGCGCGCCGATCATGGTGACGGCGAATGTCTGCATGGTGATCGGCACCGGCACCATCGGCACCGCTATCTGCGAGGCAAGCGCMAACACCAGCGTGCCGGCCAGAACGAAGAGATATTTGACCGCTAGCGACCGTGCGGAGAGGCGCAGCGGATCGAATGCCAGGTGACGGGGCTGGTCAGAGACGGACATGAAATTCTCCTTTTCAAAATTATAGATAATTTTTGATTCTCATCTATTTGATGGCGGAGATTTTTGCGCGACGCAAGAGAGGATGCATGGAATTTKAATGCAATCGGATTATAAGCAACATAAATACACGCCGAAATTCCTGAAAATCAGGACATTTCACGCCTTCTGAAATTATCTATAATTTCTTGAAATTCAGCCGACTATGGCAAAAGCTTCCCGCTCACCGGCCTTTTGGGCGGGCTGCGGAGCACGTCCGATCCACTGCACATGCTTCTGGAGAATGGCAGCGGCCTCCTCCGCCTTGCCCTGGCGAAGTGCCGCAAGAATGGCGCGGTGGTCATGATCGGTGCGTTTTTCCCAGCCCGAACGCCAGGCGGAGAAGAGGAAGCGGGCGCTTGCCGCATGCAGGTCGTCGATCGCGGCGAGCAGGCGCGGCATGGCGCAAGGGGTGAGGATGAGGCGATGGAAGCGGCGGTTCGCCTCTTCCCAGGCATGGACATCGGCGGCGGCATCGCCCTCGCGTGTCGCCTCTTCCGCGGCATCGAGGATGGCGGGCGTCAGATGGCGGACGGCATGCTTCAGGGCGAGCACTTCGAGGGCAGCGCGCATTTCCGCCACTTCGCGTACCTCTGCGAGATCGAAGGAGGCGACGCGCACGCCACGGCGCGGCTCACTGATCGCCAGCCCTTGCGCTTCGAGCCGGCGAAACGCCTCGCGCACCGGCACATGGCTGGTCTCGAATTCCTCGGCAATATGGTCCTGCCGGAGACGGGCGCCGGGCGCGAGTTCACCATGCACGATGCGCTCTGCAAGCACGCGGGCAATACGCGCGGCGATGGTGTCTTCGGGTTCCCTGCTCATTGTCATCAAGTAACGAGCCCTGCAGGGCTTGTCGAGGTGGCACGAAAGCCATTCCCCGCAAAGCTGCCCGCACCGCGCATTCCAGCCATGCCCCGCTACCGGTTGAGCTTTCGGCGGCCATCGTGTAAAGCCGCCTTATCCCCGAATAAGGTATGAGTATATGGACGGCTTCGACCTCATCATCTTCGACTGCGACGGCGTTCTGGTCGATTCCGAAATCATTGCAGCGGATGTTGAATCCAAGCTGCTGACGGAAGCAGGCTATCCGATCAGCGTCGAGGAAATGAACGAGCGCTTTGCAGGTCTCACCTGGCAAGACATCCTCTTCCAGATCGAACGGGAAGCCAGCATTCCGATCTCGGCATCCTTGCTCGACAAGTCGCAAAAGCTTCTGGACATCCGGCTTGAGCAGGAAGTCCAGGCCATTCCCGGCGTCGAATTCGCCGTCAGCCGCTTGTCGATGCAGCGCTGCATCTGCTCGAACTCCTCAAGCCAGCGGCTCGACATGATGCTGGGCAAGGTCGGCCTGAAGAAGCTCTTTGCGCCGAACATCTTCTCCGCCAAGGATCTCGGCCCCGACCGCGCCAAGCCGAAGCCGGATATCTTCCTGCACGGCGCAAGCCAGATGGGCGTTTCGCCTTCCAAGACAGTCGTCGTCGAAGATTCCACCCACGGCGTTCATGCAGCCCGTGCTGCCGGCATGCGGGTCATCGGCTTTACCGGCGGCTCGCACACCTACCCCTCGCATGCCGACAAGCTGACGGATGCGGGCGCAGAGACTGTCATCTCGCGCATGAACGATTTGCCGGGTGTCGTCGCGGCTCTGGCGGAATGGGAAGGCGTGCTTTAAACGCCTGCAGGGCCTGCGGGCGCTATTTTGTTATGCAACTCTAGAGTTCATGTTATGGTCCCGGTGGATTTTCCGATCCACCGGCTCCGAGGCTGATCGACGCTTTCCGCCGGCTCACCAGTTTAGACGGAGGAGGACGTCATGCCCATCATGGGACAAGGCTGGGAATTGTTCATCAACCGGCAGAGCGAGCAAAACCGCCACGGCAGAACCCGCACAATCGGAACTTACCAGATCCACCACAATGGCAATGCCCGCGATGGCCTCTCCGGAACCTCAGTGGAAACGAAGGGACCGGGTGACAACAGAGTGCGGGGCAACGGCAGGCGAATTGAAGCAGGCCGCTATCCGCTTGCGACGCAAGCAGGCTCCCACTACCTCACGATCGGCTACCTCGTTTCAAACGACCCCGATCAAACGCCGAAGCCGGGCCTCGAACTGCTGAATACCGGAAACCGCACGGAAATCCTGGTGCATCCGGGCCATGGATTTCTGGCGAGTGTCGGCTGTATCAACCTGACGGCCCGGCTTGCAAGCGGCAATACCGACATAAATTTCGTCGACAGTCGTGAAAGGGTGATCGACGCGATCAACGACCTCAAGAATTTCCTCGGCAACGACTTCCCGCATTTTAACGGACAGCCGATCGCGAATGCGTGGGTGGTGATCGACGGAGAGCCCTGAGAGCCGTCAGCTGCTCTTCTTCTTCGCGCCCTTGCCGCCATTCTTGGCCGGCTGATTGTCGAAGCCGACGTTGACGCGGACGAGTGCCCCGGAGCCGACCGGCATCTTGACGCCTTCATGACGGAAGATGACCTGCGTGGCAGATGAGCCCGACGGAATCTC
Source organism: Rhizobium sp. 05L429 (assembly GCF_056397645.1). Lineage (NCBI taxonomy): Bacteria > Pseudomonadati > Pseudomonadota > Alphaproteobacteria > Hyphomicrobiales > Rhizobiaceae > Rhizobium > Rhizobium sp. 05L429. The sequence goes on from NZ_JBFTNV010000016.1 coordinate 63,111, forward strand.
GGTCGGGAAATTGATGACTTCCGATGACAGCACGTCCTGACCGTCCAATACCGAGATGCGGATCGGCAGGGTCACCGGACCCGGCGTACCGCCTGGACCGGCGACGAGGCGAAGCTGGGCCACGACGGTCATGGAAAGCGCTGTGTCGTTCAGCGTGCACTGGCGCGTATAATCACCGAAGGAGGCCTGGAAGACCACCTGTTGCGCGTCGCCTGTCTTTGCTCCCTTCGCATAGGTGCGGAAGATCGCATCCTGATCGCGCAGGAAAATCTGTGGGCATGCGCCCTGCACAACGGGTGCGACCGCGCCCTGTGCGGTAACGCCGGTGCCGATCGGAGCCTGGTTCGACGACGGATTGGTCGGGGCTACGGGCATGATCTGGGCATTGCCGTTCGGCTGTAGCGGAGCGGGGCCGCTGCTGGCAGCAGCAGCTTCAGGTTTGCTGTCGCCACCGAGACCAAGCGAATTGCAGCTGGCAAGAGCAGCAAGGAGCGATGCGGAAACGACGAAACGAGAGACCTTGCCGAGCACGATATTCCATCCCTTGCGAACGCTTTTTTCTAGGTTCCTGTAGGTTCTTGCGACTTTTGCGCAAGGCCTTTCATGACAGTTGGCGATGGTCTATATCAGCGGCGCAAAGAAAAATCGATTGGGTAAGCACCGTTTTGATGCACTTTTCGGCGCCGGATGCGGGCAAGTTCAATGAGATACCTGCGATGGTGCCCCGGCGTGCCGGCAGGTTCCAGGTTTTCGGTGAAGGCAGCATCTCGTTTGCGCACCGAATTTCTCCAGCCATAGATCAAGGATGACGAACGTGGACTATATCTCGACCCGCGGCGAGGCCCCTTCCCTCGGCTTTTGCGACGCCCTTTTGGCAGGGCTGGCGCGCGACGGCGGGCTCTACGTTCCCCGCAAATGGCCGAGCTTTTCCAAAAAGGAAATCCGGGCGCTGCGCGGCAAGAGCTATCAGGAGATCGCCTTCACCATCCTATCGCCCTTCACCAATGGCGAAATTCCCGACGAAACCTTCCGGGCGATGATCGACGAGGCCTACGGTACTTTCCGTCATCCGGCGATCGCGCCGCTGGTGCAGACCGGCCCGAACAGTTTCGTCATGGAGCTCTTCCACGGCACGACGCTCGCCTTCAAGGACGTGGCGATGCAGCTTCTCGCCCGCCTGATGGATTATGCGCTGGAGAAGCGCGGCGAGCGGGCGACGATTGTCGGCGCCACCTCGGGCGATACGGGTGGCGCTGCGATCGACGCCTTTGCCGGCCGTGACCGCACCGACATCTTCATCCTCTTCCCCCATGGCAAGGTCTCGCCGGTACAACAGCGGCAGATGACGACGTCGACGGCCGGCAACGTGTACGCGCTCGCCGTCGAAGGCAATTTCGACGATTGCCAGAACCTCGTCAAAGCCATGTTCAACGACGCGGCCTTCCGCGACAAGGTGAAGCTTTCGGGTGTCAACTCGATCAACTGGGCGCGCATCATGGCGCAGATCGTCTATTACTTCACGACGGCGGTGGCACTGGGCGGACCGGACCGGAAGATCTCCTTCACCGTACCGACAGGCAATTTCGGCGACATCTTCGCCGGCTACTGTGCAAAGCGTATGGGGCTGCCGATCGACAAGCTCGTCATTGCCACCAACGAGAACGATATCCTGGCGCGGACGCTGAAGACCGGCCGTTACGACATGAAGGCGGTGAAGGCGACGACCTCTCCATCAATGGATATCCAGATATCCTCCAACTTCGAGCGACTGCTGTTCGAAGCCTATGACCGCGACGCCTCCAAGGTGCGCGCCGCCATGGAAAGCCTCAAGCAATCCAGTGGGTTCGAGATTTCGCCCGAAGCGCTGAAGTTCATCAGGAAGGATTTCCGCGCCGKCCGCGCGAGCGAACGCCAGGTGGCTGAAACGATCCGCAAGACCTATGCGGACACCGGCTATCTGCTCGATCCGCATTCGGCTATCGGCGTCTTCGTGGCCGCCAAGCGGGAAAAGGCTGATACCCCGATGGTGACGCTTGCGACCGCCCACCCGGCGAAATTCCCGGCGGCCGTAAAATCCGCCTCCGGTATTGACCCGGCGCTTCCGACGTGGCTTGCTGATCTGATGCACAGGGAGGAGCGCTTCCAGATCATCGAGCCCGAGCTCAAAGCGGTTGAAACCTTTATCGGCAAGCATGCCCGCAGCTAGATGACGGCAGGCGCAGAAAGATAGCACATGACAGTTGAGTGCACCCGGCTCAAATCCGGGCTGACAGTAGTCACACAGACCATGCCGCACCTTGAAAGCGCTGCGCTCGGAGTCTGGATCAAATCAGGTTCGCGCAACGAGACGGAAGACGAGCACGGAATTGCCCACCTGCTCGAGCACATGGCCTTCAAAGGAACGGGGCGACGTTCCGCCCGTGAGATCGCCGAGGAAATCGAGGATGTCGGCGGCGAAGTGAACGCCGCAACCTCCACCGAGACGACGTCCTATTATGCTCGCGTATTGAAGGACCACGTGCCGCTCGCCGTCGATATCCTTGCGGATATCCTGACGGAATCCGCCTTCGAGGAAGAAGAGCTGGAGCGCGAAAAGCAGGTTATCCTGCAGGAGATCAACGCGGCCAACGACACGCCCGACGACGTCGTCTTCGACCGCTTCTCCGAGGTGGCCTATCGCGGTCAGACCCTCGGCCGGCCGATCCTCGGCACGCCGGAAACCGTCGTTTCCTTCACGCCGCAACAGATCCGCTCTTATCTCGGCCGCAATTACACGACCGACCGGATGTTCGTGGTGGCGGCGGGCGCCGTCCAGCATGACGAATTCGTCCGCATGGTCGAAGACCGCTTCGCCAGTCTGCCGACCCAGCCCAATGCTCCGCCGGTCATGGAGGCTGCACGCTATATCGGCGGCAATGTGCGCGAGCCGCGCGATCTCATGGATGCGCAGATCCTGCTCGGCTTCGAGGGCAAGGCCTACCATGCCCGCGATTTCTATTGCTCGCAGATCCTCGCCAATATCCTTGGCGGCGGCATGTCCTCCCGCCTGTTCCAGGAAGTGCGCGAGTTCCGCGGCCTCTGTTATTCGGTCTATGCCTTCCATTGGGGCTTTTCCGATACCGGCATCTTCGGCATCCATGCCGCGACCGGCGGCGAAAACCTGCCGGAGCTGGTGCCCGTCATCATCGATGAGCTGCACAAGTCGGCCGACAGCATCGACCAGAAGGAAATCGAGCGAGCCCGTGCGCAGATCCGCGCGCAGCTTCTCATGGGCCAGGAAAGTCCTGCGGCGCGGGCCGGCCAGGTCGCCCGGCAGATGATGCTCTACGGCCGTCCGATCTCCAATCCGGAGATGATGGAACGCCTGGAAGGCATCACCATCGAGCGCCTGACCGATCTTGCCGGTCGCCTCTTCTACGATACCGTCCCGACGCTTTCGGCGATCGGCCCGCTTGAGCAGCTTGCCCCGATGGAAGACATCACCGCCTCGCTTTCGGTTCCGGCACCGAAGACGAAGCTCGCAAGCCGCTGACCGCCACATCCGTTGCGCCGGGGGTTATCGATGCCAAAATCGGTTTTTCGGTTCCTTTCGCGACAGCCCGAAGCGGTCGAACTTGAAAACGATAAATATGTCCTGCGCCTGCCGCGCTACCAGGATTTCAATCAGTGGCACCGGCTTCGCGCCGACAGCCGCCGCTTTCTGGAACCCTGGGAGCCGACATGGCGGCGCGACGAGCTGACCGAAGGCTCTTTTCGCGCCCGGGTGATCCGCGGCAAGCAGGAATATGCCTCGGGACAGGCGATCCCGCTCTTCATCTTCCAGAAGAAGGACATGGCGCTCGTCGGCGGCATCACCATCGGCTATATCCGCCGGGGTGCCGCCCAGAGCTGCATGATCGGCTATTGGATGGGCGAGCGTTATGCCGGCCAGGGCCATATGTTCGCCGCACTTCAACTGGTTATTCCCTATATCTTCGCAGGGCTTGAGTTGCACCGTATCGAAGCAGCCTGTATTCCAGAGAATGCACGGAGCATTCGCCTGCTTGAGAAAGCCGGGTTCCAGCGGGAAGGCTACCTGCGCGGATATTTGAAGATCAACGGTCAGTGGCATGATCACGTGATGTTTTCACGTCTGGCCACCGACGCGGATACAGGCAGGAAACCCAACAGCCGATGAACAAAGACCGCATGCTGCCGACGTCACCGTCCGGACGAATGATCGCGGTGATCGCAGCCCTTCTCCTGTCGGTACTCGCCCTTGCGGCGGGAACCGTGCAGGCGGCCGAACCGGTCAAGATTTCCCGCGACGACACTGCGCTGGACCTGACTGCTACCACCGAAATCTACGCCAATCAGGGCGAAGCTTTCCAGGTTTCGACCGCGGCCGGTGCCGATGGCATCCGCCGGCGCATCGAGGTGCGCTCGAGTTCGGAAAACCATCAGGGCGACTGGGCGGTCTTTGCGCTCGCCAACGTCTCGGAAGAGCAGCTTGAGCGCGTCATCGTCGCGCCGCACTTCCGCCTCGTCAATTCCAAGCTGTTCTGGCCCGACCTCGGTTCGCAACGTATCATCGCGATCACGCCGAGCGAAGGTTTCGCGCTCGACCGCCAGCAGAGCGACGAGGCTGACGTCTTCCGTATCACTCTGAACCCAGGCGCCGTCATCACCTTTGTTGCCGAGCTCGCGACGCCCGATCTGCCGCAGATCTATCTGTGGGAGCCGGACGCCTACAAGGATACGATCAACGCCTTCACGCTCTATCGCGGCATCGTTCTCGGCATTGCCGGCCTGCTCGCCGTCTTCCTGACGATCCTCTTCGTCGTCAAGGGTACCTCGATGCTGCCGGCGACCGCGGCTCTCGCATGGGCGGTGCTCGGTTATATCTGTGTCGACTTCGGCTTTCTCGGAAAGCTGATCAGTGTCGCCTCGGCGGATCAACGAATATGGCGCGCCTGTGCGGAGGTGGCGCTCGCCTCCAGTTTCGTGATCTTCCTGTTCACCTATCTCAATCTCAACCGATGGCATGTGCATCTCGGCTATGCGACGCTTGCCTGGGTGCTGGGTCTCGCCCTGCTGTTCGGCGTTGCGATCTATGATCCATCGATTGCAGCCGGCATCGCACGACTCTCCTTCGCGCTGACGGCGGCGACCGGCCTGCTGCTCATCATCTATCTTGGCTTCAACCGCTATGACCGCGCCATCCTGCTCGTGCCGGCTTGGGCGCTGACGCTCGTCTGGCTTTTCGGCGCGTGGCTGACGGTGACCGGTCGGCTCGACAACGACATCATCCAGCCGGCGCTCGGCGGCGGTCTCGTGCTTATCGTGCTCCTGATCGGCTTTACCGTCATGCAGCACGCCTTTGCTGGCGGCGCATTCCAGCAGGGACTGTTCTCCGATCTGGAGCGCCAGTCGCTGGCGCTGACGGGTTCTGGCGACATGGTMTGGGATTGGGACGTGGCGCGCGACCGCGTGGTGACCATTCCCGACGTTTCCGTGAAGCTCGGACTATCGGCGGGCATGATGCATGGGGCGGCGCGGAACTGGCTGCCGCGGCTGCACCCCGATGATCGCGACCGCTTCCGCGCCACACTGGACGTGCTGCTCGAGCATCGACGCGGGCGGCTGAACCACGAGTTCCGCATCCGCGCCGAAGATGGCCATTTCCACTGGCTGTTGATCCGCGCGCGGCCGGTCCTCGGCTCGAATGGCGAGATCATTCGCTGCGTCGGCACGATCGTCGACGTGACCGAGCAGAAGAATTCCGTCGAGCGGCTGCTGCAAGATGCGTTGCACGACAACCTGACGGGCCTGCCGAACCGGCAGGTCTTCCTCGACCGCCTGCAGTCGGTGCTGACATTGGCGCCGGGCGGCGAAACGCTGCGCCCGACCGTCATGGTGATCGACATCGACCGCTACAAGCTGGTCAACGATTCCCTCGGTGTCGCCGCCGGTGACAATATCCTGATCGCACTCACCCGCCGCCTGCGTCGACTGCTGAAACCGCAGGATACGCTGGCACGCCTTTCCGGCGATCAGTTCGGCCTCATTCTCGTTTCCGAGCACGATCCGGCCAAGGTCGCGGATTTCGCCGATGCGATGAGCAAGGCGATCATGGTGCCGATCAACTTCTCCAACCGGGAGATCATCCTGACGGCCTCCATCGGCCTCACCTCCTGGGTGGACCAGCAGGAGAGCGCGTCGGGCTTGCTCAGTGACGCCGAGCTTGCCATGTACCGCGCCAAACGCGCCGGCGGCAACCGCGTGGAGCCGTTCCAGCCGGCCTTCCGCGATTTCGGCACCGACCGCCTGCAGCTCGAATCGGACCTTCGCCGCGCCATCGAGCGCAAGGAGCTTTCGATGGTCTACCAGCCGATCGCACGGCTGGAGGATGTCGAGATCGCCGGCTTCGAGGCGCTGATGCGCTGGGAACATCCCAAGCGCGGCAATATCCCGCCGTCTGAATTCATTCCGATCGCCGAGGCGTCCGACATCATCGGCGCGCTCGGCATCTTCGCGCTGGAACAGGCGACCAACGACCTGATGGCCTGGCAGAACCAGACCGGCGAACTGCCGATCTTCGTCTCTATCAATCTGTCCAGCGTGCAGCTTCTCAACAACGAACTCTACGACGACGTCCGCTCGGTGCTGGCGAAGACCCAATTTGATCCTTCGCAGCTGAAGCTCGAGCTGACGGAATCCATGGTGATGGAGAATCCGGAACAGGCGCGCCTCGTGCTGCAGAAGCTGAAGGAAGCAGGCCTCGGCCTGGCGCTCGACGACTTCGGCACCGGCCATTCCTCTCTCGCCTACCTTACACGCTTCCCCTTCGACACGATCAAGCTCGACAAGGCGCTGGTGCGCGACAACAGCGACAAGAAGGCGACCATCTTGAAATCGGTGATTTCCATGGCGCGCGAGCTGGACATGAAGGTCGTCGCGGAGGGCATCGAGTCCAACGAGGATGCGATCGAACTGGCCAAGATGGGCTGCAGCTACGGTCAGAGCTATCTCTTCGGCCCGCCGATGCCGTCGGAATCGGTGCTGCGGCTCTTGAGGGAACGGTTTCCGTTAACGAAGCGCGCCTGATCCCGAAGCTTGTTTCATCGGTTTTTTCCGGGGGATTGGCACCTCTCCGCTCGATACTGCTTTCCCTGCTTGCGGCGGCCATTGACCATTGGCCGCCGATATGCGCCTCTGCCTTAGCGCAACAAGGAAAATCCGATGCTGAAGCTTCTGCTCGCCCTCTCGATGGGCGCCTTTTGCGTCTCTCCGGTCTACGCCGCCGAAATTCATCCGCCCTCGCTGAGCTGCCTGGCGACAGCGGCGCCGGCGCGCTGTGAAACCCTGAAAAAGAACTTTCAGGCGGCCTATGCCCTGGCTCATAAGGGAGATCATGGCGCGCAGGTMACCGTGGCCTTCTGCCTCTCTACCGGTTGTCGCGGCGCTGTGATCGTCGACAAAGTGGCCGCTTGCAGCTGGCATATCGTCATCGCCAATTCCGGGGCAGCGACAGTGATTGACGGCTCGAATCTCAAGGATACCTGCCGCCCGATGACGGAAGAGCAGAAAAGCACTGCACGCGCCTTGTCCAACGATCTCGTCCGCAAGATCTATAACCGTCAGGTGGTCGCAGCGGACCAGATGTAGGCGGGGTGGCTTTTGCCAGATCCAGCGACTGCGGGCGCGAAATATCGTTGCCCTCGCCGCTTTCGTCGTTATTCTGCCCGCAAACAAAACCGGGAGCTACCCTATGATCCTGCACTGCGTATTCATGCGGCTGAAGAGCGCTTTTACACCGGATGACAAGCAGGCGCTGTTCGAAGCCATCGTGGCGCTGAAGCAGGTGATTCCGGGAATTCTTGACATTAAACACGGGCCGAATGTTTCACCCGAGGGGCTGCATGGCGGTTTCGTCGACGGTTTTGCGGTGACCTTCGAAAGCCCGGAGGCCCGGGATACCTATCTCGTGCATCCAGAGCATGTGGCCGTCGGCGAGCGCATCGTCTMGTCGACGGACGGAGGCCTGGCCGGCCTCCTGGTTTTCGATCTCGTTATCTGACGAAGCAATTCCAGGAAAAGTGTGTAGCGGTTTTTCCGTCCGGAATTGCGTCATTCCCGACGCAGCTCAGCTCGACTTCGCCATGGCGGTGGAGAGCCGGTCGACATTGTAGCGGAACATCTTTTCGTAGGTCGGCGCCGGGCCTTTGGCGTCCGACAGCGATTCGACGTAAAGCTCCCCGCCCGGCTCGGCACCGGTCGCGGTAGCAACCTGCTTGACGAGCCGCGGATCGTTGGAGTTTTCGAAGAAATAGGTCTTCACGTGTTCCTGCTTGATCTGTTCGATCAGCTTGGCAACGTCGGCCGCCGATGCTTCGCTTTCGGTCGACAGGCCGAGGGGTGCCAGGAAGCTGACATTATATTCCCGGCCGAAATAGCCGAAGGCATCGTGGCTGGTCAGCACCTTGCGGCTGTTCTCGGCGATCTTGTCGAACTTGGAATGTGCATAGGCATCCAGTTCGTCGAGCTTCTTCGTGTACTTTTCAGCATTCGCCTTGAAGGCTGCCGCATCGACCGGATCGGCAGCGGAAAGTGCGTTCTCGATATTGGCGACCCAGACCTTCACATTGACAGGGCTGTTCCAGACATGCGGATCGGTGACGGTCTTTCCATCCTCTTCCATCGTGCGGGTGTCAATGCCCTCTGACACCGTGACCGGATTTCCCTTGTAGCCGGAGGCGGTGATCAGGCGGTCCATCCAGCCTTCCAGCCCCTCGCCGCTGACGAAGGTGACTTTAGCGGCATTCAGCGCCTTGGCATCGGCCGGCGACGGCTCGAATTCATGGGGATCGCCGTTCGGTCCGACGAGGCTCGTGACCTTGACGTGATCGCCGCCGACCTGGCGGACGACATCGGCAAGCACGGTGAAGGAGGCAACGACCTTCAGCGTTTCGGCGGAAGCCGGCACGGCCGAAAGCGTCATCAGCATGGGCAAGGMCGCGGAAAGAAGCAGTCTGCGAGATATCATTGGTGTCTCCTGTGATCAGCCCTTCAGATGCGGGCGGGGGAAGAAACGCCGGGCAAGGCCCGACGGCGCGAAGAAGATGGAGAGGACGTAAAGCAGGGCTGCCGTCATGATGATCGTCGGGCCGGAGGCAAGTTCGAGGTGATATGACGCGACGAGGCCGAGGTAGCCGGAGGCTGCGGCACTCACCGTCGCTGTCGTCATCATGGCCGGCAGGCTGCGGGACCAGAGCTGGGCGATCGCCGCCGGCAGCATCATCAGGCCGACGGCCATTAATGTGCCGAGCGCCTGGAAGCTCGCAACAAGGTTTAACACCACCAACAGCAGGAAAAGAAAATGATAGACCGGCCCGCGCCCGCCGACGGCGCGCAGGAAGCCCGGATCGAAGCATTCCGCGACCAGCGGGCGGTAGATGATCGCAAGCGCCAGCAATGTGACCGACGTGATGGCACCAATCTGTGTCAGCGCCGGCGCGTCAATGGCAAGGATCGTGCCGAAAAGCACGTGCAGCAGATCGATGTTCGAACCGCGCAGCGAGACGATAAGGACACCCAGGGCCAGTGACGCCAGATAGAAGCTTGCGAAACTCGCATCCTCCTGCAGCACGGTCATGCGGCTGACGACGCCTGACAGCAGCGCAACCGAGAGACCCGCCACGAGACCACCAATGCCCATTGCGGTCAGCGACAGCGAGCCGGCAACGAGATAGCCGACCGCAGCACCGGGCAGCACGGCATGGCTCATGGCATCTCCCATCAGGCTCATCCGGCGAAGCATCAGGAAAACACCGATGGGGCCGGAACCGAGACCAAGGCACAGGCAAGCGACGAGCGCGCGGCGCATGAAGCCATAGTCGGCGAATGGGGCGAAGAAGATATCGTAAGCCGTCATGCCGCCGGCTCGCAGGCTTCGGCATCCTCGTCCCAGCGTTCGGCCATGGCGCGGGCCTGCAGAAGATTGGCAGAGGACATGACTTCCTGCGTCGGGCCCCAACCGATCAGCCGGCGGGCAAGCAGCAAGGTTTCCGGGAAATGCGCCCTCACCTGCTCCAAATCATGGAGCACGGCGATTACCGTCCGGCCGTCGCCATGCCAGCGGACCACGATGTCGAGCAGGTCCCTTGTCGTGCGGGCGTCGATGGCGGTGAACGGTTCGTCGAGCAGGATGATGCGGGCATCCTGCAGCAGCAGGCGCGCAAAGAGAACGCGCTGGAACTGGCCGGCCGAAAGCGAGCCGATATGACGCTTCCCGAAGCCTTCCAGCCCGACGGTGGTGAGTGCCTCGCGGGCACGTAGCGTGTCCTGCCTTGCAATGCGGCCAAAGGCGCCCGCCGAGCGCCAGGCTCCGAGCGATACGGTATCCAGAACCGAGATCGGGAAACGCCTGTTGATCTCCGCTGCCTGCGGTAGATAGCCGAAATCGCTGCGTTGCAGCCGGTGCTCCACCCGCCCCTCGGCAGGGCGCAGTTCCCCCATGATCGCCTTCAGCAGCGTGGATTTTCCCGCGCCATTCGGTCCGGCGATTGCCGTCAGGCTGCCGGGCACGAACGTGCCGGAGAGATGATGAACGGCGGCATGACGGTCATAGGAGACGGTGAGGTTGTCGAGGCGGATGTCAGGCGCGTTCATGGCAGGAGAACCGCCCAGTGAATGGCGAGCCAAAGCAGGGCGACGACAGCAATCGCGCCGCTTGCACGCAAAAGTGCCGATTGCCCGAGAAGACTGATGGCGAGACGTTCAGGGGCGGACGACATGATCATTCCTTTTATGTAATAACATTACCGTTATGTTATAACAAATATGGCGAGAATGAGGCAAGCGATTCGATCAATGCCGCGGCCTGCGGTCGAGGGACCAGATACCGATCGTTTGACCAAAACAAAAAAGGGCGCCCGAAGGCGCCCCAGCATTCGATCTGCGGAAATGGACCTCAGAGCTGTTCGAGCATTGCGGCCGCGCCGGAAACCGTTGCCTGACCGGGCGTTTCCTCGACGTTGAGCGACTTTACGACGCCATTCTCAACCAGCATGGAATAACGCTTGGAGCGAACGCCGAGGCCGCCGCCGGAAAGATCGGCGTCGAGACCGACTGCCTTGGTGAAACCGGCATCCCAGTCGGCGAGGAAATGGATCTTGCCGAGACCACCCGACGACTGCGCCCAGGCGCCCATCACATGCCAGTCGTTGACAGCAAGGACGGCGATGTCGTCAACGCCCTTGGCGAGGATGGCATCGCGGTTTTCCAGATAGCCCGGCAGGTGGTTCAGCGAACAGGTGGGCGTGAAGGCGCCCGGAACGGCGAAGAGCACGACGCGCTTGCCGGCAAAAAGCTGCTCGGTCGTGGTTTCGACCGGGCCGTCGGTAATCTTTTCCTTGAAGGTGGCGGCAGGGAGCTTGTCGCCGATCGCGATGGTCATGGATTTTCTCCTCGGTTCTGGCTGGTCGCGGCACGGCCGCGGGGGATCGAGAGGGACTATAAGATGCGGTCAATCAAAGGCAAGCGTGCTTTCCATGGCGCGTGCGCCGTCGATGATAAGCACCCGCCATTGCTTGCCGCTGGTGTCATAGTTCTTCGGCAGCTTGCCGATGGCGATGTCGGTGGAATAGGCCTTGCCGCTGCGCGCAACATTCATCTGCTTGGTGAACGCATAACCGCTCGGTCCGGTAACGACGATGTCGGGCGTGCCGCTTCCCGCCTCCGGCAAAGTGATCTTCAGGGAGAGCTGCTTCAGGTCGGGCGACATAATGTGTGCTACGACCTCGAAATCGGCAGACGGCGCTTCGGGAAGGCGGGCAGCGGCGCTCTGAAGGATCATTTCCTCCTGTGGGCGCGACTGGGCGGCAGCACCGAATTTCAATGAAAGCTGCGCCTGGAAAGGAATGCAGATATCCTTGCAGATGCCGATGAAGGCGGTGGCGTCGAGAACGACCAGACCTGCCTTCGAAGCCGTCAGCGACAAAGGCAGGGTCACCGGCGCCTCATAGCCGATATCCTCGGCCTTGCTGCTGGAGATATATTTCGGAGCGGGATAGGAAATGGCGTCAAGAGTGACGCCGCTTTGCGGTGCGATGGTGACCTGCGGCGGGATGCCGTTGTTGCCCGGTTCACGCCAATAGGTGATCCAGCCGGGCTTCGGCTCGATCTGCAGGCCTGCCTTTATATGGCCGTCAGCGTCCGGCGGCAGCGCCACGAGACGCATGCGGCCACCTTCGTTCTCCGCCCAGTCGCTCATTTCCGCATGCGCCTGACGCAACAATGGAAGCACGGACGCCGCCGAAATGACTGCAATCAACAGGGGCCGCGCGAGCAAAGAAATAACTCTCATGGAACAAGGGTTTATCGAAACTTGCCAATAGCCGCCAGAAGTCCTGCCCATTTAAATCTTCATTTTCAGTTGATTGATTTGTGACATTGCCCCATGTTTCTCTTGTCGGAGCCTTTGTGCGGTCTGGCGGCAGGAGGAACCATGTCCCTAGCAACGCTGAAGAACAGACGGGAACGCGGATTTTTCGACKGTCAGTTCCTGATCGCCATGCCCGGCATGGAGGATCGTAACTTCGCGCGCGCAGTGATCTATATCTGCGCCCACTCGGATGCAGGGGCCATGGGCTTCGTCATCAATCGCCCGCAAAGCCTGACCTTCACCGATGTTCTGCTGCATCTCGATATGATCAAGCAGGAAGATTCCATCGTGCTGCCGAAAGATGCGCGTGAGTTTCCGATCCAAACCGGTGGGCCGGTCGAAAGCGGTCGCGGTTTCGTGCTGCATTCCGACGATTATATCAGCGACTCTTCCATCCCCGTTAGTGACGATATCTGCCTGACGGCGACGCTTGATATCGTGCGCGCCATCTCCAAGGGCGGCGGCCCGAAGCGGGCTACCATGCTGCTCGGCTATTCCTCCTGGGGTGCGGGCCAGCTCGAAAACGAGGTGGCCTCCAATGGCTGGCTCAATTGCGCGGCCAATGAGGAGCTGATCTTCGATCGCTGCCTCGATGACAAGTATGAGCGGGCGCTTGCCAGCATGGGCGTGACGCCGGCCATGCTTTCGGCCGAAGCCGGCCACGCCTGACCGCATCATTCCGGAACGAAATTCGGTCACTCGCGTTTTCTGTCGGCAAGCGCGGACACTCCGTCCGTGATCCGAAAGGAGACACACACATGGGTAGCACTGGCGACAAGATTTCCGGCAAGGTCAATGAGATGGCCGGCAAGGCAAAGAAGACTGCCGGCAAGGCCACCGGCGACCGCGAAATGCAGGCTAAGGGCAATGTGCAGGAAGCCAAGGGTAAGGCCCAGGTCGCGAGCGGCAAGGTCAAGGACAAGCTGAAGGGCGCTGTCGACCGGCTGTGACGCCTCGTTTCATCCGCACATGCAATGCCTGTCGCACCCATGTGCGGCGGGCATTTTCCGTCATACCCGCCTGTAGGAGGCTGCCATGAGGTTGTTTGCCTGCGACAATTGCGATCAGGTCATCCATTTCGACAACAGGCAGTGCGTGCGCTGCAACCATCGCCTCGGCTTCTTTGCGGGCGATCTTTCCATGCATGCGCTGGAATCGCGCGACGAGGCGAACTGGCAGCTCGTCTCCGAGCCGAACCGGCTCGTACAGTTCTGCGCCAATGCGGGCCTCGACATCTGCAACTGGCTGGTCGATGACAACAATGATTTCTGCATTGCCTGCCGCCATAACCGGCTGGTGCCGAATACCGACACGCAAGATGGTATCGACCGCTGGCGCCGTATCAGCCTGGCGCAGCGCCACCTGTTCTACTCGCTACTGCGCTGGAACCTGCCGCATCCGGACCGGCAGGACGACCCGCAAGGCGGCCTCGTTTTCGATTTTCTTGAAGACACCGTGCAGAATGACGGCAATGTCGTACCGGCCATGACCGGCCATGAGGACGGGCTGATCGCGATCCGTGCAGCCGAAGCAGACGACGTGACCCGCGAGCTGGCGCGCACGGCAATGGATGAGCCCTATCGCACCCTGCTCGGCCATTTCCGCCATGAGACCGGGCACTTCATCTGGAACAAGCTGGTGCACGACCGCGATGGCTTCGACGAATTCCGCGCCGTCTTCGGCGACGAGCGACGGGACTATGGGACGGCGTTGCAGGACCGCTATGCCAACGGACCCGTTGCCGGCTGGCAGGACAGCTTCATCAGCGCCTACGCCTCCGTCCACCCCTGGGAGGATTTCGCAGAATGCTTCGCACATTACCTGCACATCGTCGATACGCTGGAAACGGCGCGCAGCTTTGGCATCGCGATCGATCCGCGCGGGCATGAAGAGATTGCTGGTGAGGTGGATTTCAATCCCTATCGCGCCCAGAGCGCCGAACAGCTCGTCGGCGCCTGGGTGCCGCTCAGCCTTGCGATCAATGCGATCCAGCGCAGCATGGGGCAGCCGGATTCCTATCCCTTCGTGCTGTCACCGCCTGTCGTGACGAAGCTCGAATATATGCACCGGCTGATACAGAATGCTGCGGCAGACCAGCGGCAGGCGGCCTGATCAGCTTGCCTTCTTGCTCTTCTTGAAGGGCTCCATTCCCTTGCGGGCGAGTTCGTCGGCGCGTTCGTTCTCAGGATGGCCGGCATGGCCCTTGACCCAATGGAGCGTAACCTTATGCCGGTTGCGCGCCTCTTCCAACGCCTGCCAGAGTTCGGCATTCTTCACCGGCTTGTTATCCGATGTCCTCCAGCCGTTCTTCTTCCAGCCGAAAATCCACTTGGAAATTCCGTCCTTTACATAGGCGCTGTCGGTATAGAGATCGATTTCGCAGGGCTCCTTCAGAGCAGTCAGCGCGGAAATAGCGGCCAGGAGTTCCATGCGGTTGTTGGTGGTTTCCGCCTCGCCGCCGCAGAGTTCCTTTTCCACGTCGCCATAGCGCAGGACCGCCCCCCAACCGCCGGGCCCGGGATTGCCGGAGCACGCGCCATCCGTGAAGATATCAATATGCTTCATAGGCTCAGTCCATATTCGGCGGGCGAGGAAATCTGGCGGTGGAAGCGCAGCTTGCGCAGATATTCCAAAGGATCCTTTTTGGTCACCATCGCGCCTTCCGGCGTCATCAGCCAGTCGTAGAGACGGGTGAGGAAGAAGCGTAGCGCCGAGCCGCGGGAAAGCACCGGCAGAGCTTTGATCTCTGCATCGCTCATTGGACGCACGCTCTGGTACCCTTCCAGCATCTGCGTGCCCTTGGTGATGTTGTAGGCGCCGTCCTTTTCGAAGCACCAGGCGTTGAGGCAGATCGAAACGTCATAGGCGAGCAGATCATTGCAGGCGAAGTAGAAATCGATGAGCCCCGAAAGCTCGTCACCCAGGAAGAAGACGTTATCGGGG
The DNA here is from genome assembly GCF_056397645.1 of Rhizobium sp. 05L429. NCBI lineage: Bacteria > Pseudomonadati > Pseudomonadota > Alphaproteobacteria > Hyphomicrobiales > Rhizobiaceae > Rhizobium > Rhizobium sp. 05L429. The sequence continues at coordinate 78,478 of NZ_JBFTNV010000016.1, forward strand.
AAAAGATCGGCGTGGATGACGCCATCAGGCAAATCCTTCGGCCAATAGGCGCGCAGGAAATTGAGATCGCTGCGGATCTCGTTCTGCAGGCCGGGCTCGACCTCGTCGGCGCGGGCCTCGGACTTGTCCCAGAGCGTCTGCCAGCCTTCGAGCGACAAGGCGTTCGGCCGCGTCAGCGAAAAACCTTCGCCGGCGACATGCATTTGCGCCAGCGCCTTGCCGACTTCGCGGCAATGTTTGGCTTCTGGCTTTCTGAGCCACATGCCTTCCAGGAAGGAGATGAGTGCGGCGGGACGGCCCGACAGCGTGCCCAGCAGCGCGCCATCCTTGCGCGGGAGCGGCAGCGGGCAGGACAGGCCGCGGGCGGACAGATGCTGCATCAGGCCGAGAAAGAACGGCAGATCGCCCTTCTCCACCCGTTTCTCGTAAAGCGTCAGGATGAGCGGCGCTTTTGAGGTATGCATCAGAAAGTTGGAATTCTCGACGCCTTCGGCGATGCCCTTGTAGGAGAGCAACGTGCCGGCATCATATTCGGTGAGAAACCATTTCAGATCGTCTTCGGCGATATCGGTATAAACTGCCAAGGTAGATATCTCACTGTAGAACCGGTGTCGTCAGATAGGCAGGACAGAGAGGGGAGATCCCCTCACTTCATTCCCCGTTCACGAATGCCATGTCGGCCGTCGTCAGTTCAAGGCTGCGCAGTTCGCGGTTGACGAGGAAATGCTCGTTTTCCTGCACGGTTTCGGCAAGCTCGACGCGGGCATCGAAGCGGGTGCGGAAGGCCTCGATGATCTCGTTGACGATCACTTCCGGGGCAGAGGCACCGGCAGACAGGCCAAGCGTAGCGATCGGGCCGATCTCATCCCAGTCGAGTTCGGAAGCACGCTGCACGAGGATAGACTTCTTCGCCCCCGCCCTGAGCGCCACTTCGACAAGCCGCTTGGAATTGGACGAATTCGGTGCGCCGACGATGATGAACAGATCGCAGCCGGGGGCTGCTTCCTTGACCACTTCCTGGCGGTTGGTCGTGGCATAGCAGATGGAATCAGCGGCCGGAGCCCGCAGGTTGGGGAAGCGCTCTTCAAGCCGCTTGATGACGCCGGCGGTATCGTCGACCGAAAGCGTCGTCTGCGTGACATAGCCGAGATTATCGGCATCATCAGGCTGATAGGCGTCCGCATCCTCGACAGTTTCGATGAGGGAAACAGTGCCTTCGGGCAGCTGACCCATGGTGCCGATCACTTCGGGATGGCCGGCATGGCCGATCAGGACGACATGGCGGCCGAGGCGGTTGTGGCGCATCGCCTGCTTGTGGACCTTGGAAACCAGCGGACAGGTTGCGTCGAGATAGAAGAGATTGCGGGCATTGGCATMCTCGGGCACGGATTTCGGCACGCCGTGAGCAGAAAAGACGACCGGCTGGGCACGATGTTCCGCCGGGATTTCGTCAAGTTCCTCGACGAAAACGGCGCCCTTGGCCTCCAGACCCTCCACGACATAGCGGTTATGGACGATCTCGTGGCGGACATAAACAGGCGCACCATAGGCCTTCAGAGCCAGCACGACGATCTGGATCGCCCGATCGACGCCGGCGCAGAAGCCGCGCGGACCGCAGAGCCTGATCGTCAAGGGAGGTTTTGCCGCAATGTTCATAACATATCCAGATAAAGCTTCAGGGACCTCTAACCCAATATGGGTCGGAATTGAAGCGATACTATTCCGCTGCACCCTTGCGGGGACGGAACCAGGAGATGGCGACGACACCGACGAGCGCCGCAGCCAGCCCATACCAGGTGAAGGCATATTGCAGATGGTCGTTCGGCAGATCGACCTGCGTGACGCCGCCGATTGGAAAGCCCGCGGGGTTGGGCGTGGAATCGGCATCGACAAAGAAGGGCAGGACRTCAACCTTGTCGAGGTCGACGCTTGACGCCATCACATCGAGATCTTTCCAGTAGAAGATGTTCTTTGCCACATCATTGTCAGGCACCAGCGAAGAGGGCTTGCCGGGGAGTTTTGCGCGCGCGAGGCCGGTCACCGTCTGCTGGTCGGTCAACTGACCCTGCATGCGCATTTCCGGCTCCTTGTTCTCGTAGGGAACGAAGCCTCTGTTGACCAGGATATAGCGCCCGTCCGCAAGCTGCAGCGGCGTATAGATGTAATAGCCTGTCTGACCGCGCCACGTGGCGAAGAAATGGCKCTCCTTGTTGTTGATGTAGCGGCCGGTCGCGGTGACCGTGCGATACTCGATATCGCCACCCTGAGCGGCCATGGTCTCGATATCCGCAAGAGGAACCGGGGCTGCGGCTCGGCGCTCGGCGATATCGGCGAGCAGGCCTTCCTTCCAGTGAAGGCGCTCCACCTGCCAGGTGCCGAGCGAAATCAGGATGGCGAGCGCGATGAGTACGGTTATGCCGGTAAAGACCGGCAGCTTGCGGCGCGGGGCCGGACTTTCGATGTCAGTCACTCAGACGTCCCTCGCGGGCATTGTGGCGATATTGCATGGCGATGAGGATTCCCTTGCACCAGCGCAACGCCAGCAGGGAGAGTATGATTGTGAGCGGGGCAAAGAGCAGAATGTGAACCCAGATCGGGGGTGCATAATTGACCTGCAGCCAGAGCACCGAACCGATAATGATGAAGCCGACAATGAGGATGACGAAGACGGCGGGGCCATCACCCGCATCGGCGAAGGAATAGTCGAGCCCGCAGGCGGCGCAACGCGGCTTGAGCCCCAGCACACCATCGAAAAGCTGGCCGTGGCCGCAGCGGGGGCAGCATCCCTTGATGCCGGTCTTGACCGGGTCGACCGGTGGAAATTGCGCGCTATCTTCACTCATGCCGATCTCCATGCAGGCGGCTTTTCGTCGCCTGCCTTAACTCTCCCATAAAGTATTCGCATCCCGAATGGAAATGCCTGCGCGGTTTCGCCTCAGCGATTCGCGCCAAACAGAAGAAGAAGACTGATGACCAACGATAGCCATGCCGGACAGATCATTATCCTGAACGGTGCGCCGCGAAGCGGTAAATCCAGCATCGCGCGCGCGATCCAGGAGGAATTCGAGGGACCGTGGATCAACTTCGGCGTCGATACATATAATGCCATGACGCCGAAGCGCTACCTGCCCGGTATCGGGCTCAGGCCGGGCGGCGAGCGGCCGGACTTGGAGGAACTGGTGCCGTTCCTCTATGCAGCGCTCTACGAATCGATCGCCATTCACGCCGGATTGGGCCTCAACGTGGTGGCCGATCTCGGCCATCACGACAGCTATTCGCAGCCACTCGGCATTCTCGGCGACTGCGCCCGGCGCCTGGAGGGTTTTCCCGTATTGTTCGTCGGCGTCAGATGCCCGATCGAGACGATCATGCAGCGGCGGGAAATCGCGGAGGAAGGGCGCGAGACGCTCTATCTGCGCGCCACGGGAGAAGTGCCCGTTCCCGAACCGGTACAGCGCTGGCAGGACGAGGTGCATCGCCCCGGCCTTTATGACATGGAGGTCGATACGTCTGTGCTGACGGCGCTCGAATGCGCCGAGGCAATCCGCCACCAGCTGGATCTCGGCATTCCCGAGCCTACAGCCTTCGAGAGGCTGGCCGGCCAACGGTAAGACGAAAGGCGGTATCTAGACAAAGAAAAAGGCGGGGCCAGTGGCGCCCGCCTTTTTAATTTCTATCCGGCCCGTATCAGCCCGCAGCCACTGGAGCGCCCCAGCCGCCCCAGACATAGATGCAGAAGAACAGGAATAGCCAGACSACGTCGACGAAGTGCCAGTACCAGGCAGCCGCCTCGAAGCCGAAGTGCTGTTTTGGCGTAAAGTCGCCGCGCAACGCACGGATGAGGCAGACCAACAGGAAGATGGTGCCCACCAGAACGTGGAAGCCATGGAAGCCAGTGGCCATGAAGAAGGTTGCGCCGTAGATCGAATTGCGGAACTCGAACGGAGCATGTGCATATTCATAGGCCTGGACGCTGGAGAAGAGCACGCCCAGCACAACCGTCAGCGTCAAGCCCTGAATAAGGCCTTTGCGGTCGTTGTGCAGCAGAGCGTGATGAGCCCAGGTCACCGTCGTGCCAGAGAGCAGCAGGATGACGGTGTTGTAGATCGGCAGGTGCCAGGGATCGAGAACCTCGATGCCCTTCGGCGGCCAGACGCCACCGGTATAGGCAAGGCGCGAAGCCTGGATTGCCTCGTGCGGAAAGAGGCTGGCATCGAAATAAGCCCAGAACCAGGCAACGAAGAACATCACTTCCGAAGCGATGAACATGATCATGCCGTAGCGCAGGTGCAGCGACACGACGCGTGTATGGGCGCCCTCGTGTGCTTCCTTCACGGTATCGGACCACCAGCCGTACATGACGTAGAAAACGACAGCCAGCCCGATGAAGAAGACCCACGGATGGGCCCACTCGATACCGAAAACATGCAGCGAGCCGCCGTTCAGGTAGCGCATGTAGCCGACGCCGCCGAAGGCCATCAGGAATGCGCCGAACGAGGCCAATATCGGCCACGGGCTCGGAGCTATGATGTGATAGTCGTGATTCTTCTGATGAGCATCGGCCATGTCAGATCCCCGGTGTCTTCCTTCTCCGCTTCCGGCAACGCCGGAAACACTCCTCAATCAAAGTTTCTTTTCAGTCTGTCCCGTTCCATTCTCATTCGAAGCCACCGGCTTCGGACCCTCTTTGGGATAGAACGTGTATGACAGCGTGACCGTGCGAATGCTTTTCGATTCAGCGGCCTTGGTAATTTCCGGATCGATGTAGAACACGACCGGCATTTCAAGCTTCTCGCCCGGCTTCAGGTCTGTTTCATTAAAGCAGAAACATTGCACCTTGTTGAAATAGGCGCCCGCCTCGCCCGGTGTTACGTTGAAGATCGCCTGGCCGCGCTGAGTTTCGTTGGAACGATTCTCGGCGATGAATTTGACCTGGATGGTTTCGCCGATCTTCGGATTGACCTCGCGCTCGACCGGCTTGAATTCCCACTGCAGGCCGGGAGCGACGTTGGCATCGAAAGTCACGCGCATCGTACGGTCGAGAATGACATTAGAGACCTGATCGACACGCTGCGTTGTGCCGTTGTAACCAGTCACCTGGCAGAAAAGGCGATAGAGCGGCACGGCAGCATAGCTCATAGCGCCCATGCCGACGACGAAGCTCAGGCACATGAAGACGACTGCACCGTTATTGCGCGGCTTCTTCGGTGCGGTGGCGACATCGCTCATCGTATCAGCCTCCATGTCCCAGGAACTTGACGATGGTGATGGCGTAGAAAAGGATCACCAGACCAGCGAGCACGACGCCGAGTGCGATGTTGCGATTGCGACGCGATTTGCGCTGCGCTTCGGTAAGCTTGACCAGTTCCATCAGAACGAGCCTCCTGCATACGAGACGAGCACGGCAACGAGCCGGTCGAGCATCAGCGCCGAGAATACGGCAAAGAGATAGAAGATCGAGAAGCCGAACAGCTTCTTCGCCGGGATCATCTTGAGATCGCCGTCGGGCATACGCCAGACGGCGATGGAACAGTATATGAAGACCGCGCCGAGTGCCGCGGCCACCACGCCATAACCGGCACTGGCAAAGCCGAGGAAGGTCGGCAGCACGGCGCAGATGGCCGTCAGCACAGCATAGGCGACGATCTGGTGCTTGGTGGTGCGCTCACCCGCCACGTTCGGCAGCATCGGCACGCCGACAGCCTCGTAATCCCGCATCTTGAAGAGCGCGAGCGCCCAGAAATGGGCCGGTGTCCACAGGAAGATGATGAGGAAAAGAACCGTGCTTTCGATCGTGACGGAGTTCGTCACGCAGGCCCAGCCGATCATCGGCGGGAAAGCGCCGGCCGCGCCGCCGATAACGATGTTCTGCGGCGTCGAGCGCTTCAGCCACATCGTATAGATGACGACGTAGAAGAAGATGGTGAAGGCGAGGATAAAAGCCGACAGCCAGTTGACCGCAAGACCCAGGATCGTCACCGAGAAGCAGGAGAGGACGAGGCCGAAGGCCAGCGCTTCCTTCGGCATGATGCGGCCAGCCGGGATCGGACGCTTGGCAGTGCGGCTCATGACGGCGTCGATATCGGCGTCATACCACATGTTCAGCGCACCCGATGCGCCTGCGCCGACGGCAATGCAAAGAATGGCGATCACACCAAGAATCGGGTTGATGTGACCCGGTGCCAGCACCAGGCCGGCAAAGGCCGTGAAGACCACGAGCGACATGACCCGCGGTTTCAGAAGCTCGAAATAATCGCGCGCACCAGCTTCCGACAGGCGAAAATCGCCATCGTCCGCAAGAGCCTCGTGATTGTCGAAAACCGTCATCATTCCGTCCTGAATAACTCAATTGCCAGACGCCGCAGAATCTTGCGGCGCCTGGTGGTCCGGCATCTTATTTGATGCGCGGAAGCTGTTCCCACTGGTGGTATGGCGGCGGCGAAGGCAGCTGCCATTCGAGGGTCGTTGCACCCTCACCCCACGGATTGTCACCGGCAACGCGCTTCTTGRCGAAGGCTTCCCACACACCGACGAGGAAGATGATTACGCCCACGAAGGAGATGTAGGAGCCGATCGACGAAACATAATTCCAGCCGGCAAATGCATCCGGGTAGTCGATGTAGCGGCGCGGCATGCCGGCAAGGCCGAGGAAGTGCTGCGGGAAGAACACCAGGTTCACGCCGATGAACATGACCCAGAAGTGCAGCTTGCCGAGGAACTCGTTGTACATGTAGCCGGTCATCTTCGGGAACCAGTAGTACCAGGCAGCGAAGATGGCGAAGACGGCGCCGAGCGACAGAACGTAGTGGAAATGAGCCACGACGTAATAGGTGTCATGCAGCGAGCGGTCGAGGCCGGCGTTTGCGAGCTGGACGCCCGTCACGCCACCGACGGTGAAGAGGAAGATGAAGCCGATCGCCCAGATCATCGGCGTGCGGAAGGTGATCGAGCCACCCCACATCGTTGCGATCCAGGAGAAGATCTTCACACCCGTCGGAACGGCAATGACCATCGTCGCGAAGACGAAGTAGCGCTGTGCGTCAAGCGACAGGCCGACCGTATACATGTGGTGAGCCCAGACGACGAAGCCGACGGCGCCGATGGCGACCATGGCATAGGCCATGCCGAGATAACCGAAGACCGGCTTCTTCGAGAAAGTCGACACGATGTGGCTGACGATGCCGAAGCCCGGCAGGATCAGGATGTAGACTTCCGGATGACCGAAGAACCAGAACAGGTGCTGGTAGAGGATCGGGTCACCGCCGCCTTCCGGGGCGAAGAAGGCCGTGCCGAAGTTACGGTCGGTGAGCAACATGGTGATGGCACCAGCCAGAACCGGCAGCGAGAGCAGCAGCAGGAAGGCGGTGATCAGCACGGCCCAGGCAAAGAGCGGCATCTTGTGCAGCGTCATGCCCGGAGCGCGCATGTTGAGGATCGTGGTGATGAAGTTGATCGCACCGAGGATGGACGAGGCACCGGCAATGTGGAGCGCGAAGATCGCAAGATCGACCGCCGGACCCGGCTGACCGCCGACTGCGAGCGGCGGATACATGGTCCAGCCGCCACCTGCGCCATAAGCACCGGCCGGGCCTTCGACGAACATCGAGATACACAGCAGCAGGAATGCCGGAACGATCAGCCAGAAGGAGATGTTGTTCAGGCGCGGGAAAGCCATATCAGGCGCACCGATCATGATCGGCACCATCCAGTTGGCGAAACCGCCGATCATCGCCGGCATGACCATGAAGAAGATCATGATGAGCGCGTGAGCGGTGGTGAAGACGTTGAACATGTGCTTGGCGCCATCGATGGCGGCATCGCCTTCGAAGCCGTAAACCATGGAAGCCAGACCGTGGAAGATCTGGATGCCCGGCTCCTGCAGTTCCATGCGCATGGCAACGGAGAGAAGGCCGCCGATGATACCGGCGAAGATCGCGAAGATCAGGTAGAGCGTACCGATATCCTTGTGGTTCGTGGAGAAGAACCAGCGGTCGGCAAAGCTCGGCGCATGAGAGTGATCGTGGTGGTCGTCATGCGCATGAGCGTCATGAGCGTGGTGATCATGAGAATGATCGTCGTGAGCGGAAGGTCCAGCCATTGTCCCGATCCCCTATCTTACTTTGCGACGTTTTCAGCGACATCGACGGTCTTTGCAGAACCATCGGCAGCGGCGATCAGTGTCTTGTAGGCGCCGGGCAGATCGCTGGCAGCTGTGGTCAGCCACTGCTTGTACCTGTCTTCGGAGACGACGCGAATGGCGATCGGCATGAACGCGTGATCCTTGCCGCAAAGCTCGGAACACTGGCCGTAGAAGAGACCTTCGCGCTCGGMGCGGAACCAGGTTTCGTTCAGGCGACCCGGAACGGCGTCGATCTTGACGCCGAAGGACGGCATGGCGAAAGCGTGGATGACGTCGGTCGGCGCGGCGGTGACGAGAACACGGACCGTCTTGTTGACCGGCAGCACGAGTTCGTTGTCGACAGCCAGAAGACGCGGATAGACGGCGAGATCGGTTTTGCCTGCAGAGGCGCGATCCGGCTCTTTCAGAAGATAGGAATCGAAGGCAACCGGCGTTTCGCCCGAACCTTCATATTCGTAATTCCACTGCCACTGGGTCGCGGTCGCCTTGATGGTCACATCCGGATTTTCCGGCAGGGTGAGCTGCGCGGTCAGCAGTGTGAAGGAGGGAACGGCGAGGAAGAGAAGCACCAAGACCGGCCCCACGGTCCAGATGACTTCGATCACCGTATTGTGGCTCGTCTTGGAGGGAACCGGGTTTGCCGAAGCACGGAACTTGTAACAGACGACGAGAATAAGAACGAGAACGAACAGCGTGATCGGAACGATGAACCACAGCGTGTATTGTTCGAACCAGCGGATCTCCCGCATGATCGGCGTTGCTGCCGGCTGCAGCGTAGCCTGCCACGGCATCGGCTGATCGGCAAATGTGCCGGAAGCAAAAAGCAGACAGACCAGCGCGGTCAGAGCTGCAAAAGCCTTCTTAATCACCTTGTAATCTCCCTCGAGCGCTGATCTGCATCAAATCGGACACAGAATCCTTGCCATCTTCTGCGCTTCAAACCACAGTTTGGCATCCGCCGCAACAGGCAGAAGCAATTGTCTATGCGGCATTTTTGCTCCAAGAGCGCATCGTCAACCATGGCAAAACATCGCAAGCTTTTCATCAGCATACGAAAAACAGGCTTTGCGGCCAATCCAGCTATTGCACATTCTTTTGGCGAGGTCCTATTTCTGCCGCAGTCCCCCGGTTTTCACGGGGTGGGGCTTTTCATTTTTTGTGGGCAGCTTCAACAATAGCGGCAATGATTCGATATCCAGAGGTTTTCATGGGTTTCCGTTCCCTCGCGCGGTCTTTTGTACTGACCGCAGGCATCGCGACCGCCGCGACGAGCCCCGTCTTTGCGCAGCAGCCGCCGACGCCCGCCCAGTCGCGCCCGACCGCGCCTGCCCCGAAGCCCGCTCCGGCACAGCAGCCCGCGCCGTCTGCGACGCCGAACGTCGAGCAGGTGACGCCCGGCCAGACACAGCCACCGGCTCCCGGCACGGTGAGGTCCAACCATGGCGCGTGGTCCGTCGTCTGCGACAAGCCGGCTGGTGCTTCGACCGAGCAGTGCGCGCTAATGCAGAACGTCATCGCCGAAGACCGGCCGGAAGTCGGCCTGTCCGTCGTCGTCCTGAAGACAGCCGACCGCAAGTCGAAGATCCTGCGCGTGCTGGCACCGCTCGGCGTGCTGCTCCCGAACGGCCTCGGCCTCAATGTCGACGGCAAGGATATCGGCCGCGCCTATTTCGTGCGCTGCTTCGCCGATGGCTGCTATGCCGAAGTCGTTCTCGAGGACGAGCTCCTGAAGACTTTCCGCAGCGGCGCACAGGCAACCTTCATCGTCTTCCAGACGCCGGAAGAAGGCATAGGCATCCCTGTGGACCTTAAAGGCTTTGCGGAAGGCTACGACTCCCTGCCCTGATCCGTCAGGGCTTGCTCGCGTGGTACAACAGACCTACATCGGCTATTGAGCATTCCCGCTCTTCTTGCGGAGCAAAAGACCATGACCACCGATCTGCTGACGCTTTTCGATGCCGATGAAGCGACGATGCGCAAGCATGTCGCCGAGGCGCTTTCCGGCGCCGATGACGGCGAGCTCTTCATCGAGCACGCGCAGGCGGAATCGCTGACCTTCGACAATGGCCGCCTCAAGGGCGGCAGCTTCAACACTGAACAGGGTTTTGGCCTGCGGGCAGTCGCCGGCGAGGCTGTCGGCTACGCCCACGCTGGCGACCTTTCCGTCTCGGCGCTGAAGCGGGCAGCCGACGCGGTCGGCGCCGTTACGCGCGGTTATTCCGGCTCTTACGCGGCAGCACCCCAGCGGACCAACCGCAAGCTCTATACCGACGAGAACCCGATCGGCTCGCCGACCTTCGAAGAGAAGGTAAAGGTTCTGACTGATATCGACGCCTATCTGCGCGGCAAGAATGACAAGGTGCGGCAGGTCACGGCTTCGGTCGCGGCAAGCTGGCAGGTGGTTGATATCCTGCGTGCCGACGGTCATCGCGTGCAGGATATTCGGCCGATGACGCGCATCAACATCTCCGTCATGGTCGGAGAAGGCGACCGGCAGGAAAGCGGCTCCTACGGCCAGGGCGGCCGCATCGGCTTCGGCGATTTCATCGCGACGGGAAGCTGGCAGCAGGGCGCCGACGAGGCGCTGCGCCAGGCGCTCGTCAATCTCGAAGCGATCGAGGCACCAGCGGGTACGATGGATGTCGTGCTCGGCTCCGGCTGGCCGGGCGTCATGCTGCATGAGGCAGTGGGCCACGGCCTCGAGGGTGATTTTAACCGCAAGAAGACTTCGGCTTTTGCTGGTCTGCTGGGTCAGATGGTGGCATCGCCAGGCGTGACGGTTGTCGATGACGGCACGATCGACAGCCGTCGCGGCTCGATCACCATCGACGACGAGGGCACGCCTTCGGCCTATAACGTGCTGATCGACAACGGCAAGCTGGTCGGCTACATGCAGGATCGGCAGAACGCCCGGTTGATGGGCATGGCCCCCACCGGCAACGGTCGCCGCCAGGGCTATTCGCATGTGCCGATGCCGCGCATGACCAATACCTACATGCTCGGCGGCGACAAGACGCCGGAAGAAATCATCGCTTCGGTCAAGAAGGGTGTCTACGCCGTCTCCTTCGGCGGTGGTCAGGTGGACATCACATCAGGCAAATTCGTCTTCGGCTGCACCGAGGCCTATCTCATTGAAAACGGCAGGATCGGCGCACCAATCAAGGGCGCCATGCTGATCGGCAACGGTCCGGATGCAATGAAGCGCGTATCGATGATCGGCAACGACATGAAGCTCGATACCGGTATCGGCAACTGCGGCAAGGGCGGCCAGTGGGTGCCTGTCGGCGTCGGCCAGCCGCATCTGCGTATGGATCAGGTCACCGTCGGCGGCACGCAGGCCTGAGGCGGTGCTGTCATGGTCGAAATCGAAATCAGAACCTTCGCCCGTGACGATGCCGATGGCGTGATCTCGGTCATCCTGCCGATCCAGCGCGAAGAATTCGACATCGACATCACCGCTGACGCGCAGCCGGACCTGCGCGTCATTCCCGACTTTTACCAGTCAGGCAAGGGCCAGTTCTGGGTTGCAGTGAAGGACGGCGACGTCGTCGGCACGGTCGGCCTCAAGGACATAGGCAACAATCAGGCGGCTCTCCGGAAGATGTTCGTTGCCGCCGAGGTGCGGGGCAGCGAGCACGGCGTCGCCGCCCGGCTACTGGAAGCTCTCTTTGCCCATGCGAGCGAAGTTGGCCTGACCGACATCTTCCTCGGCACGACCGACAAATTCCTTGCCGCACACCGGTTTTACGAAAAGAACGGTTTTTCCGAGATCGCCGGCAAAGACCTGCCGCCGGCATTTCCGCTCATGGCGGTGGACAGCAAATTCTACCGGCGCAAGGTCGCCGCCAACTGATAAGCAAACGGATCAGGCCTCCGGCCTGAATTTCCATTTCCGCTCGATTGCCGCAGCGAGGTCGATATCGTGGCGGCGGGCGAAGAGCAGGACATGGCCGAGGATGTCGGCGGTCTCGTCGGCGAGGTCGCGTTCCATCTCCTTGGGCGAGCGCCCCTTGGCACGGCCGCGGCCGGTCAGGCGGTTCCAGGCCTGCGTCAGTTCACCCATCTCCTCCTGCAGTTTCAGCAGAAACCAGTCGGCATCGCGCGCGATGTCGTTAGTGGCGGCGTAGGCGGACGATGATATCTCGAACTGATCGGCAAGGCGCTGCAGCATGACGTTCTCCTTTTGTTTATGAGGAGAGCGCCGATTCCCGCAAATTGTCCAGAGCGTGCAGCTCAGCCCTGGTCCGGCAGGAGCATGCAGTCATAGGAGCGCTTCTTCAGGGCGTCGCAGGCAGACGTGGCGTCTTCCTTGCTCTGGAAGCCGACGAAACGGGCGCGGTAAACCGCATTGGCGCCCTTGCCGACAGCTTCCGTGTAAGGCGAGGCGGAAACGAGCGGCGCACCGGCCTCGGACTTAGCCTGCGCAAGAAGCGCACGGGCAGCATCCGCGCTCGGGGCCGCGGAAATCTGGATCTGCCAGCCACCTGCCTTGCCAGCCGATGCTTTCTGCGCCTTGCCGGCATTCATGATCTCATCCATTGCCGCCGGACGCTCCAGCGGGATCACGCTGTCATCAGCAAAACCAAGCGCCTTCGGCGCGGATGCTGCGTCGGCGACGCGYGGCGCATTCGCCGGCACCGGAACATCGGTGTCGTCAGCGGCCGAGGCTACCTCGACCTGTTCCTTGGCATTCATGCTCGCGACCAGTTTTGCACCGCCGGAAGAGGACGCGCGGCCCATATAACGATCGAAGAGTGCTGCCATCTTGGCGTCGCGGCTGCGGGCCGTGCGGCCGCCGAGCACCACGCCGATCACGCGCCGGTTGCCGTCCTTCACGGCGCTGACGATGTTGAAGCCGGAGGCATTGGTATAGCCGGTCTTGATGCCATCCATTCCCTGGTAGCGGTACATGAGATTGTTGTGGCCGCGGATAGTCTGGCCACGGAAATTGAAGCTCACGATGGAGAAGAGGCGATATTCGCTGGGATAGTTCTTCATCAGTGCCACGGCGAGCATGGACATGTCGCGCGCCGTCGTGATCTGGCGCTTGTCCGGCAGGCCGGATGCATTGACGAAGACCGTGCGGCTCATGCCGAGCTGGCGGGCCTTCTGGGTCATGAGCCTGGCGAAATTGCTTTSCGAACCACCGAGCTTTTCACCGATGGCGGCAGCAGCATCGTTGGCCGATTTGACGATCATGCCATAGACCGCCTCACGCACGGTGATCGTCCCGCCCGGCTTCACGCCGAGCTTCGTCGGCGGACGGGAGGCCGCATATTTCGACATCGTGACCGGCGTGTCCCAGGTGAGCTTGCCGCGATTGAGCGCCTCGAAGGTGAGATAGAGCGTCATCATCTTCGTCAGCGATGCCGGATGGTTCAGCGTGTCGCCATTTTCGGACGCAAGGATCTTGCCGGTGCGGGCATCGAGCACGAGGGAAGCGCTGCCGGCGACTGCCGCAACAGGCGCAGAAAGTGCCAGCGTCGCGGTCAGAATGGCAGCCAAAAGCCTTGTCATGCACTTCCCCTCACTTTATCCGGCGAGTCGCTACAGCCGGATTATGTCCCGTATTGTGACAGATGCCCACAATCTGGCGCGACTTTGAGGCAACGCCCAAGTTTTTTCCAAGCTTTTGTTTCGCTTGGTTAACAGCCGATAAAGAAACCGTTTTCCGGGCAGGATTCAGCAAGGTTTAACGGCGGCATTGATAGCTTGTGTGACACGATTGCAAAGCGGGGTCACGGGAAAAATGAGTCAGTGGAAGCGGCGGCTGAAGCGCATCGCGATCGGCAGCGGGCTGGAAGCGGCCTGGCTGGCGAATGCCGCCGGGCTCATGAAAGAGGCCCGCGGACGCGGCGTCATCTTTACACTTCATCACGTGCGCCCGCATGTCGCCCAGCCGTTCGAGCCGAACCGACACCTTGAAATCACACCGGAATTTCTGGATGCCGCGCTTCGACGGCTGAAGCGGAGCGGCTATCGTTTCGTACCGCTCGAAGCGGTGCCCTCCCTCTTGTCGGACCMGCAGGACGATCGGCTGTTTGCCGCCTTCACGCTGGATGACGGATATCGCAACAATCTCGACCATGCCCTGCCCGTCTTCGAACGGCATCGGGCTCCCTTTACCGTTTTCATAACACAAGGCTTTGCCGAAGGCTCGCACAGCATCTGGTGGGAAACGCTGGCGCTGCTGCTCGGCAGGGAGAACAGCGTCGAATTCAACTTCGGCCGCGGGCGGGAGAGACTGGCGCTCGACACGCCGGTCCGGAAATGGCACGCCTTCGACCGGCTTGCCGAGTTTATCCACAGGCTGGACGAGAGCCGCGCCATCTCAGAGGTGGACGCGCTGGCCCGGCGCCACGGAATTGAGCCGGTCGACATCACGCGGGAACTGGTCATGGGGCCGCAGGAGCTGCGCAAGCTCGCGGCAAGCCCCCTCGCCAGTCTCGGCGCCCATACGATCAGCCATCGGGCGCTGGCCCGCCTGCCGCAGGCGGAAGCGCGGATCGAGATGGAAATCTCGGCCGATTATGTCGAGCGGATCACCGGCATTCGCCCTCGGGCGATCGCCTATCCCTACGGCACGCCGGAGGCTGCGACAGGCCGGGAAGCTGGCGTTGCGGCAAATCTCGGCTTTTCCGTCGCGGTCACAACGCAGCCGGGCTTCCCGGCCGCAAGCAACGCCACCTATATGCCGCGCATTTCGCTCAACGGGTTTTACCATAAGCCACGCTACGTTTCGGCGCTGGCCTCGGGCATTCCCTTGAAACTGCTCGGAAAATAACGCCTCTAGGGATACATCCTCACCTTATCCCAGGCGCCTTCCGGTGCGGGGCGATGAAACTCGATGCGGTCGTGCAGGCGGAATTTCTGGTCTTTCCAGAATTCGATCGAGGTCGGGCGGATCCGGAAGCCGGACCAGTAGGACGGACGCGGGATTTCGCCGATTGCGTAGCGCGCCGTATATTCGGCAACGGCCTTTTCCAGTGCAAAACGGCTTTCGAGCGGGCGCGACTGCTTGGAAGCCCAGGCACCGATGCGGCTGCCACGGGCGCGGGTGGCGAAATAAGCGTCGGCTTCGGTATCGGTGACCAATTCGACGGGGCCGCGAACCCGCACCTGACGGCGCAACGTTTTCCAGTGGAAACACATGGCGGCTTTCCTCTGCCCCAAGATTTCGCGACCTTTCCGGCTCTCGAAATTCGTGTAGAAGACGAATCCGTCGGTGTCGAAACCCTTCAGGAGAACCATGCGGACATTGGGCAGCCCATCTTCATCGACCGTCGCGAGCGCGACAGCATTGTGGTCGTTGACTTCGGAAGCCTCCGCCTCCTTCAGCCATTCCCCAAAGAGCTTGAAGGGCTCTTCACTTTCGGTAAAGTCACCACCTGTTAACCCGTTTGCCGACATATTAATTCAAATCCCGCGATTTATTAAAACTGACCCAGCCTTTGAAGCTGGGGAAGGATACAGGGTGGAAGTCATAGCAAAGACACATCGCCATACAAAGGGTTCGCTGCGCCGCAGCTTCAGACTCTCCATCGTCAGTATCGCGATTCTGTCACTTTCCGGCTGCGTGGCTGGAGGGTTCGATTTCCTGAGTTCGGCAAAGGTCGACCGTTCGGTGGCAACCGGCACGGTGCCGCAGCCCGCTCCCAGCACAGATACGCTTTCAGACGAGATGACGGTGCGCAACGCCGTGACCTCCGCCGATATCCAGAAGCTCGAGGGACAGCCGCTTCCCTGGGCCAATGCCTCGACCGGCAGCGCCGGCATAATCGACACGATCGTCGAGAATAATGACGCCGGCCAAGTCTGCCGCCAGTTCCGCACGACGCGGCACTCCTATGTCGGCATCGCCAAATTCTTTGGCAAGACCTGCCTCGTCGGCGGTGGCAACTGGCAGCTTTTGAGCTTCCAGCCGGAAAGCTGACCCTGTCTGTCCACCTGTTTCGGCACGATGCGCCCCTGACACGCCAGGGTTAATGTGCCGTGCCGATTCGCCTCAATGTTTAGTGAAAGGCTAACCATTCGCGGCAAAACACCCCATATCCAAGTTCGGAAATAAGAAGTGATTAGCAACTCTCCCGCACGATCGGCCGACGAGCGGGCTTTCCTTTCGCAACAGCGAACCGGACGGCGCGTCTGAGTTGATTATTCGGTTTCCGGGAACGGCCACGAGGAACATGCCTCCCGGATTGCGACAGCGGCGGTGCGAACAATGCGTGATCCATACAAGATATTGGGCGTCAAGCGTGACGCGGCGGCGGACGAAATAAAGGCGGCCTGGCGCAACATGGCCAAGGCCGTGCATCCCGATCACAATCAGGGTGACCCGACGGCGACCGCGCGTTTTGCCGAGATCGGCCGCGCCTATGAAACGCTGAAAGATCCGAGGAAGCGCAATCTCTTCGACAATGCCGTGCGCATGGCAGAAGCCAAGAAGCAGGAACAAACGATCATGCAGCAGCGGCACGCGGCCCGTGAGGCCGCCGTCCGCGCAAAGGCTGCACAGGCCAACGCCGAGCGCGTGATGGAAGAGCTTGCGCGCGCCAATGCCAATGCGCAGAAGGCTGCCGCGGCAGCGGGTGTTAAACAGCAGCAGGCCGGCGCAACGGAAGCTGCGGAAGAGGTGGTCGAGCGCATCTTCGGCGCGCAGACAGCCCGCACTACCGGCGCACAGGCCCAATCGCAGGCCCAGCAGGCGCATTCTCAGCAGGCACAGGCCAAGCCGCATGCAGCCGAGGCGGCCAAGGCGCCAGAACAGGAAACCCCGGAATCCGACCCCGCCAGGGCAGAGGACGAGCAGACAGAGGCCTCCGTTGCCGGCGGCGCCAACATGTCGCTGCCACTCAGCCTTTTGACCTCGCTTGTGCGCCGCTTCACCGGCGCCGGCCAGCCGGGTCTTGAGAAAGCGCCAGACGAAGTCGCGACCGCGACCGTGACGATCGAAGACATCATGAAGGGAAGCTGGACGACTGTTTCCCTTCCGGAAGGCCGCGAAGTCGGATTCGCCCTGCCGGCCGGCACGACAGAAGGCCACCAGATCCGGCTCAAGGGCCAGGGTTTCAAGCTGCCGGGCATGCAGCGCGGCGACGCCGTGATCAATATCCATATCGCCGCCGACCCACGCTTCACCGTCGACGGTTTCGACGTGCATGTGGTGCTGCCGTTGAACATCGAGAATGCGGTGCTCGGCACCGAGGCGCGTATCGACGGTCCGCAGGGACCGCTCAATGTGACGGTTCCTGCCTGGTCCGGCTCCGACAAGACGATCCGCATTCCCGACAAGGGCCTGCCCAACGACAGCGGCGGAAAAGGCGATCTCGTCGTGGAATTGCGCATTATGTTGTGGGAAAAACCCGACGACAAGGTCACCGATCTCATGCGGAGCATGCGTGAAGGGCTGTTTTTATGAAATTTCGGTGACAATCGCACCCTTTGTTACGATCCCTAACAGTTGATGATCTTTGCCAAGCTTGAACCGATTAACGGCCTATGCCATAGGCAGGATCATCAGAATTCCTAGGGAAACGAAATATGGCTCAAGCATCCGGCCTCATGGCAGGCAAACGCGGCGTCATCATGGGTGTCGCCAACAATCGTTCGATTGCGTGGGGTATTGCTAAGGCCATTCATGCGCAGGGCGGAGAAGTTGCATTCACCTACCAGGGCGACGCCCTGAAGAAGCGTGTGGAGCCCCTGGCTGCCGAAATCGGCGCTGTCATGGTCGGCCATTGTGACGTGAGCGACGAATCCACGATCGATGCCGTTTTCGAAAATGTCGAGAAGCTGTGGGGCAAGATCGATTTCATCGTGCATGCCATCGGTTTTTCCGACAAGGATGAGCTGACCGGTCGCTACGTCGATACTTCGCCTGACAATTTCACCAAGACCATGCAGATCTCSGTCTAYTCCTTCACCTCGGTCGCTCGCCGCGCCGAGAAGCTGATGACGGAGGGTGGTTCGATGCTCACCCTCACCTATTACGGTGCAGAAAAGGTGATGCCGAACTACAATGTCATGGGTGTCGCCAAGGCGGCGCTTGAAGCCAGCGTTAAGTATCTCGCCGTCGACCTCGGACCGAAGAACATCCGCGTCAACGCCGTTTCGGCTGGCCCGATCAAAACGCTCGCTGCCTCCGGYATCGGCGATTTCCGCTACATCCTSMRSTGGAACGARTACAAYKCGCCGCTGCGYCGYACSGTGACCATCGAGGAAGTGGGCGATGTCGGCCTCTATCTTCTCTCGGACCTGTCGCGTTCGGTGACGGGTGAAGTGMATCATGCCGACAGCGGCTATCATGTCATCGGCATGAAGGCTGTGGACGCGCCTGATATTTCCGTCATCAAGGACTGAGGCGTCCTAGCCCCTAAGTGGAGCCGATCCCCGTGCTTATCTATGTGATCAGACACGGCCAGACCGACTGGAATGCTGAGCGGCGCCTGCAGGGGCAGAAGGATATTCCGATCAACGCGATCGGCCGCGAACAGGCGAAGCAGAACGGGATCGCCCTTGCGGCGATCCTTAAGGGCGAAGATGCGGAGTTCGATTTCGTCGCAAGCCCGCTCGGACGCACGCGCGAGACCATGGAGATCATGCGATCAGCCATGGGGCTCCCGCCCGGGGAATACCGCACCGACGAACGCCTGGTCGAAGTCTCCTTCGGCGACTGGGAAGGCCACACGCTCAAGCAGCTCCGGGCCTCGCAGGCCGAGCGCGTCACAGAACGCAACATCAACAAATGGGATTTCATTCCGCCGGGCGAGGATGCGGAAAGCTACGAGATCATGTCGTGGCGGACCGGCGCATGGCTGAATTCGGTCGATCGGCCAACCGTCTGCGTCACCCACGGCGGCGTCATCAGAAGCCTATTCAAGATGATCTCCAACTTGCCGAAGGACGTCGCCTCCGAGGGMGAAATTCCCCAGGACCGAATTTTGAAGATCGAGACGTCGCAGAGCCTGATCGGCTGGATCTAGTCCAGTCCGGGCTTATTTGACGATATCGAGATCGTTGATGATGCGCTTGCCGTCGACTTCCGTATAGAAGATCACAACCTTGACGCCGGCCTTCAGGCCTTCGAAATCGAACTCTTCGGGCGCCTGATAGGTCTTGCCGTCATCGAGCGTCAGGACAAGATTGGTCGTGTCGACCTTCTTGATCGTCGCCTCGACATCAGCGCTCTCGGCAAAACTGCTCATGGGCGAAAGAAAATTTGCCGTGGCCAGAAGCGTAGCAATAACGAAACGCATGTCGGCAATCCCTTTGAAACGTCGCCGTTGATATCGAGTGGCCACAGATAAACTCCTGAATATGGCGAAAATTGCCCGGAAGAATGGCTTTCGGCGCCCAATTGATGAATAGGATTTTACGGATAATCAAGAGGCCCCGTTCACCGTGCTTTTCTCTCTGTTTACGCGATTTAGCAGCTCTGAATGCGCGCAATCGTAAATTAACCCCCGCACCCTAAAGTCGATGCGAATGTGGGGGTGTGTGATTTGCAATTCCGGCTGAGCAACAGCAACCGGCTGCGGCGTGTTCTCAAGAATACGCGTGTCTCGCTGCTGGTTTCCGCCCTCGTGGCCGTCGTCGTTGTTGCCGTCGGCTTTGCACTCGACAGTGCCAATACTGCCGCCCATCTGCGCGAGCTGCAAATCCATACTGAAAACGAGACGAACCTGATCCGTGCCCGCATGACGGCGCAGATCAACATGGACATCACTGCCGTCCGCGACCTTTCCAACCTGATCTCGCTCAGCACGCAGACGAACGAAGTGGAGATGGAGCGGCAGATCAACTGGCTGCTGATCCAGAACCCGAATTTCATCCATATTGCTGTCGCGCCTGATTTCATCGTCAAGTCGGTCTATCCGGCGCAATCAGGCAAAGACCGAATCGGCAAGGATGTGCGGGACGTGCTGCTGCAGCGCATGTCGATAAGCCGCAATACCGGCGACCAGTCGGCCCGCTTCTATGGTCCTTTCAAGACGACGGATGCAGAAAACGCCTTCGCGATCTTCTTCCCTGTATTCGTCAAGCAGAACGGCCAGCGCCGCATCTGGGGGGCGGTCGAGGTGGTCATCGACCAGGACATGTTCTACGAGACGACGGGCCTGAAGCCCGCACGCAACAGCGAAAACCAGGAGCGCTATCCGCATCTCGACCATCTGTCGATCGCGGTCCGCGACATCGGCATTCCGGACGAAACGGCCGCACCCTTCTTCGGTCCTTCCGATATCTATAAGAAAGATCCGCTCCGCCGAAAAATCAACTTCGCCGGCGGGCGATGGGAACTCGCGGCCGTACCGAACGCCGGCTGGCACGCTGTTCCCGAAAATCAGCCTGAACTGCGATTGATCATCGTCGCGGCAGGCTGCGTGATCATCATCCCGATCTTCTTCGCCACGTTGCTGCTCGGCGAACGCAACCGTAATATCGCGCAGCTTGAGGCCCGCGAGGGCAAACTTCTGGAGCTGTCGCAGCGCCTCAACCTGGCGCTTGAATCCTCCCGGATCGGCATCTGGGAGCTGCAGGAGAGCGCCACCCACCTCACCTGGGATGCACGAGCATCCACCCTTCACGGCCTCAAAGCGATGGAAGGCAGCCGGCCACTGGAAGTGTGGCTTTCGACGATCGCGCCCGAAGACCGGGAAATCGCCGAGGTTCATTTCTTCGGTTGCAGTATCGCCGGGGAAGCCTGCACCGCGCAATACAGGGTGATGCGTGAAGACGGGCGCATTCGCCATCTGCGCTCTGTCGGCGCCTTCTATACGGATGCCGGTGGCGCCGGAAAGACGATCGGCATCGTCTGGGATGTCACGGCCGACGCGGAAGTCACCAACACGCTTCGTCTCGCCAAGGAAACGAGTGAGCTCAAGAATGCCGAGCTGGAACTTGCGCTGGAGGAGCTTTCGAGCCGCGAGGCAGAGCTTTCCGAACTGTCCGGCAAACTCGATCTGGCACTTGATTCCTATCAATKCGGCATTTGGGAAGCGATCCTCGGCAAATGCGGCTCGATCTGGGACGAGCGCATGCACGAGCTTTATGGGCTGAAGCAGAGCAATGCCTTCGTGACCGAAGACGCCTGGCTCTCCTGCATCCATCCCGATGACCGCGGGCTGGCCCTCGAAAGCGCCAGGCATTTCAGGCAGCTCGGAGACACGCATACGCTTGTCTGTCGCGTGCCGGACGAAAATGGCGGCTTTCGCTACGTGCGTTCCGTCGGCAAGGTGCACCGTACGCCGACCGGCGAGATGAAAATTATCGGCATCGCCTTCGATTCGACCGAGGATGCGTTGATGACGCTGCGCCTCAAGGCCGCAAAGGATGAGGCGATTGCCAAGAATATCGAGCTGGAGCTCGCCAAGGACCGGATCGAGCACAACTCCCTGCACGACCCGCTGACCTCGCTTGCCAACCGCCGCAAGCTCGATATCGCACTGGAAAATCTGACGGATGCCGGCCATAGGGAGCGACAGAAATTCGCGATCCTGCATATAGACCTCGACCGTTTCAAGGAAATCAACGACACGTTGGGGCACGCAGCGGGCGATGCCATGCTGGTGCATGCGTCGCGCGTGCTTTCCAGAAACTTGCGCGAGAGCGACGTCGTGGCCCGCATTGGCGGCGACGAGTTCGTCATCCTTTCCTTCGACGTCGGCGACAAGGACATGGCGGAGCTTTCGGGCCGTATCATCGAGGAGATGCGTCAGCCCATCGATTTCCAGGGTTTTTCCTGTCGCTGCGGCGTGTCGATCGGCATCGCACTGGCGAACGGCATCCATATCGATGCCCGCAAGGTACTGATCAATGCAGACATTGCGCTCTACCGGGCCAAGAGCCTCGGCCGCAACCGTTACGAATTCTTCAACCACAATCTGCAGGCCGACATCATCAACAACAAGCGCACGGCCGATGAGATCCTTGCCGGCATCGACAATGGCGAGTTCACGGCCTGGTATCAGCCGCAGTTCTGCGCACGGACGATGAAGCTGACCGGTGTCGAGGCGCTGGTACGCTGGCACCATCCCTCCAAGGGTCTGCTGACACCGGACAAATTCCTGCGCATCGCCGACGAGATCAATGTCGTACAGACGCTCGACCGCATCGTCCTGGAAACTGCACTGCGCGACAAGATGCGCTGGGCGGCACAGGGCGTCTATGTTCCGAAAATCTCGGTCAACGTTTCGGCGCGGCGCCTGCATGATGGCAGCCTTCTGGACTCCCTTGGTGACCTGCAGATCCGCCCCGGCGAAATCTCCTTCGAACTGGTGGAATCCATCTTCCTCGACGAAAGCGAGGACGTGGTCTCGCAGAATCTCGAACAGATCAAGGCGCTCGGCATCGATATCGAGATCGATGATTTCGGCACCGGCCATACCTCGATCGTCTCGCTGCTGAAGCTGAAGCCGAAACGGCTGAAGATCGACCGGCAGCTCGTGCAGCCGATTGTCGCTTCCTCGCAGGAGCGCACGCTCGTCAGTTCCATCATCGAGATCGCCCGCTCGCTTGGCGTCGAGACGGTGGCCGAGGGCGTCGAAACGATGGCGCATGCTGAACTGCTACGCGATCTCGGCTGCGATCTACTGCAGGGTTATGCCTTTGCACGCCCTCTCTCCTTCGACGATTTMGCGATCGAGGCGCGCGGCACGGCCTGGCTTCTGGCATCCTAGCGCTGAAGCCAGCCACATCACCGTTCGCAGAGACCGGAAACACCATTCCCCGATAGCACCATCAGGCGCAAAGAAAGGCTTTTGCCTGGGCGGTTTTTTGGCCTATGAGTGTCGCGCCTTTTTCGAGTAATGGCGCGGCCGGTGACGACCGGTTCCGCGCATCCGGCGGGAACATATGTCGCACAATACATTCGGTCATCTCTTCCGTGTAACCACCTGGGGCGAAAGCCACGGGCCAGCGCTCGGCGCCGTCGTAGACGGCTGCCCTCCGGGGCTGCGCTTCAAACTCGAGGACCTGCAAGTCTGGCTCGACAAGCGCAAGCCCGGCCAGAGCCGCTTCGTGACCCAGCGGCGCGAAGACGACCTGGTGAAGGTTCTCTCCGGCGTGATGATGGACGCCGACGGAGAGACGATGATCACCACCGGCACGCCGATTTCCATGCAAATCGAGAATACCGACCAGCGTTCAAAGGACTATGGCGAGATCGCCCGGCAGTATCGCCCCGGCCATGCCGACTTCAGCTATGACGTGAAATACGGAATCCGCGACTATCGCGGCGGCGGTCGTTCCTCGGCGCGCGAAACCGCTGCCCGCGTTGCAGCCGGCGGCATTGCCCGGCTCGTCGTACCCGGCGTGTCCGTCCGTGGCGCGCTGGTGCAGATCGGCAAGCACAAGATCAACCGCGCCAACTGGGACTGGGATCAGGTCGGGCAGAACCCGTTCTTCTCCCCCGATGCCGAGATCGTACCCGTCTGGGAAGAGTATCTCGACGGCATCCGCAAGGCCGGCTCTTCCATCGGTGCCGTCATCGAAGTGATCGCTGAAGGCGTTCCGGCGGGCCTCGGTGCGCCCATCTATAGCAAGCTCGACCAGGATATCGCTTCGTTGCTGATGTCGATCAACGCTGTCAAGGGCGTGGAGATCGGCAATGGTTTTGCCGCCGCAGAGACGAGCGGCGAAGACAATGCCGACGAGATGCGGATGGGCAATGACGGCACGCCGATCTTCCTGTCCAACAATGCCGGCGGTATTCTCGGCGGCATTTCGACCGGCCAGCCGGTCGTCGCCCGTTTTGCCGTCAAGCCCACCTCCTCCATTCTCACAGAACGGCAGTCGATCGATGCCGACGGCAAGAATGTCGATATTCGCACCAAGGGCCGTCATGACCCCTGCGTCGGCATTCGCGCCGTGCCGATCGGCGAGGCGATGATTGCCTGCGCCATTGCCGACCATTATCTTCGCGACCGCGGCCAGACCGGCCGGCTGAAATAGGAATTGTCCCATGTCTTATGACCAGAAGCGCGTCGTTGACGCTATCCGGGCTTTCGAAGCCGGCGAGATCGTCGTCGTCATGGACGACAATGACCGTGAAAACGAAGGCGACCTGATCGTCGCTGCCGTGCATGCGACGCCCGAAAAGATGGCCTTCATCGTGCGCCACACGTCAGGGATCGTCTGCGCGCCGATGCCGAAAGAGGAAGCCAAGCGGCTGAACCTCAACGCCATGGTGGCGGAAAACGATTCCGCCCATACGACCGCCTTCACGGTTTCTGTCGATTTCAAGCACGGTACGACGACGGGCATCTCCGCCGACGACCGYACGCTGACGGTACGCAACCTTGCGAACCCGAATGTCGGTGCGTCGGATTTCGTCCGTCCCGGCCACATCTTCCCGCTGGTCTCCCGCGAAGGTGGCGTGCTGATGCGCTCCGGCCATACGGAGGCTGCTGTCGATCTCTGCAAGCTTGCCGGGCTGCCGCCAATCGGTGTTATCAGTGAACTCGTCAATGACGACGGCACGGTGACGCGCGGCCCGCAGGTGGTGGATTTCGCCGAACAGCACGGGCTGAAACTCCTCTCGGTCGCCGACCTCATCGCCTATCGCCAGCGCAAGGAAACGCTGATCGAGCTCGGCTCTAGCTTCGATATCGAAACTCCGTTCGGCAAGGCCAAGGCGCACACCTACGCCCTGCCCTGGGACCCGATGCAGCATCTCGCCGTCGTCTTCGGCGACATCCGTGATGGCGTCGATATTCCAGTGCGCCTGCATCCGGAAAACGTCGCGGATGACCTTTTCGGCAAACGCAAGCCGGTCGATTTCTACATGCAGAAGATTGCCGAACAGGGGCGTGGCGTCATCGTCTACCTGCGTGAAGGCTCGGTTGGCGTCGGCCATTACGACAACGGCCGCAAGGCCCGCAGCCAGGGTCGCGAGGCACACGCCGAAGCGCAGACACGCGACAATGAATGGCTGGAAATCGGCCTCGGCGCCCAGATCCTTAAGGATCTCGGTGTCAGCTCGATCACGCTGATGACCAGCCGCGAACGGCACTATGTCGGCCTGGAAGGATTCGGGATCAAGATTTCGAAGACAGAGATCTGCTGATTGCTCCTTCTCCCTAAGGGGAGAAGGAATTATCCCTTCCAGCCGTCCAGATAGACGACTTTTTCCACGCTGGCGAAGCGCGCCAGGCGCTCGAGCTCCGCTTCCAGCTTTTCCAGCCGCCCCGTAGATGCCTTCACGCGTGGTTCCAGCCACAGCCGCTTAACATCCAGCGTGCCCTTCTTCCTGTCGGCCTTCATGTCGATGCGGCCGATAAGCCTGTCGCCTTCCAAAAGCGGGAAAACGTAATAGCCGTATTCCCGCTTCGGCTCGGGCACGAAGATCTCGATGCGATAGAAGAAACCGAACAGGCGTTCGGTCCGGTTCCTGTCCCTGATCATCGGATCAAAGGGGCTGAGCACCCGGATTCGTGCCGGTGCCTCTGGGTAAGTATCTGTTGTATCTATGAAATCGGTGAAAGCCCATGAGGAACGTGGCTTGCCGCCGAGAGCCGGTTCGATCAGCACTTCAATCAATTCGTCTCGGTGTTCGCATACCCAGGCCTTCGCCTCGTCCGGCGAGAGCAGATCCCAGAAGGCGGCGATTTCGCCATGGGTGGCAAAGCCCAGACGAGTGAGCGCGCTGCGGCAGGCCCAGTCGACGAAATCCTCGCGGCTGACCTCAGGCTCGTGGAACTCGGCGGGGATGACGCGCTCGACAAGATCATAGATCTTCTGGAAGTTGGAGCGGCCGGCGATGGCGAATTTGCCGGTACGCCAGAAATATTCGAGCGCCGTCTTGTTCGGGTGCCAGTTCCACCAGCCACCGGAGACGTGACCATCCGCCTTCATGTGGCGCGCCAGGATCGCCCCGTCCTTCACCACCCGCTCATAGGTTTCCTCAAAGGAGGCCTCGAAGCCCTCGCCACGCCATTTGCGCCAGCGTTCGACGATCGCCACTTCTTCGTCGCGAAATTTATGCTTCCAGTATTTGAAGAAGGTGCTCGGCAGGATGGAAGCATCATGCGTCCAGTGCTCGAAGAGCGCGCCTTCCTTCTCCAGGAGCGTGGTTAAATGTTCACGTCGGTATGTCTGATTGCGGGAGAAGAGGATCTGGTGGTGGGCGCGCTCCACCGTCTGGATGCTGTCCACCTGCACGAAGCCGAGATCGTGAATGAGCTCCAGCAGGCCGGCCTTGGTCAGCGCGCGGTTCGGAGGCGCACTCAACCCCTGCTTGGCGAGGAAGATACGGCGGGCATCGGAATTGGACAGCAGATTCGTCATGCAGCGATCATAGCGCGGAAAATCTTCCTAGCTACCCGATACCATATTCGAGCCAACTTGATTTTGATCCTTTATCGCACGGCCGCTGCCTTATAGAAGCAGGAATTCAAACAAGGGGATCATACTTGGATATTCGTTTCGAGAGCGCTGGCGCCAGTTTCGGAGCAAGGGTCGCGGTCGAGCCACTCACACTCTCTCTTACCGAAAACCGGCTGGGCGTCATCGGCCTCAACGGTTCGGGCAAGACGACCTTCGCACGGATGATCAACGGGCTTATGAAACCGACCACTGGCAAGGTCCTGGTCAACGGGCGCGACACACTTCATGAAAAGACGGCGCTTGCCGATGTCGGCTTCATCTTCCAGTCGCCGCAAAACCAGATCATCCTGCCTATCGTCAAGGACGATATTGCCTTCGGACTCAAGGGCCGCGGATTTACGAAAGCGGAGATAGAGAGAAAGGTCGAGCTCGTTCTTGCCCGCTTCAACGCCGAGGAACTGGCCGTTCGCCGTGCTCACGAGCTTTCGGGTGGCGAGTTGCAGCTCGCAGCCCTCTGCTCGGTGCTGGCGACCGGACCCAATATCCTGATCCTCGACGAGCCGACCAATCAGCTCGACCTGCGCAACCGGGCACTCGTGCAGAAGACCATCGACGGGCTGGAAGAGAATGTCCTGGTCATCACCCATGATCTCGAATTGATATCAGGTTTCGAGCGAGTGCTTCTGTTCCACGAAGGCAAATTGGCGGCCGATGCGCCGGCGGCCGATGCGATCGCCCTCTACAGGGAGCTCGCAGCCTGATGCAGTCGCTTTATGTCGAAGGCAACAGTGCCCTGCACCGGCTTTCGCCGCGGGCAAAGATCCTCTCACTCTTCCTGCTTGGCTTTGTGCTCTTCATTGGGGACAATCTTCCGCTGCTTGCCATCGTCACCCTGCTGACCGCACTGATCTATCGCAGCATCGGCCTGGCGCTGAAGGAATCGGTCATCCGGCTGCGGCCGATCTTCCTGACGATTGCGGTCGTGGCGCTCTTTACCCTCATCGTCAATCCCTGGCATGACGCGCTGGCGACACTCTTGAGATTGACGGCGCTGATGCTGTTTGCCGCCGCCGTGACCGCGACAACAACAATCACCCAGTTCATGGATGAGATAACCGCGCTTGCCCGGCCGCTGGAACGAACCGGCTGGGTGAAGGCAGACGATATTGGCCTCGCGGTCGGGCTCGTGCTGCGCTTCGTGCCCGAGATTATCAATCGCTACCACGCGATCAGCGAGGCGCACGCGGCACGCGGACTGAAAGTCCGGCCGACGAMGATCCTGACCCCGCTCATCATTTTGACGCTACGGGATGCGGATAACATTGCAGCGGCGATTGACGCGCGCGGCATTCGGCGGCATGTCAGTTAACGATTTATGAATTGGAGATCACGATGAGCACACGCGACCTCGTTCTTGCCGCTCTTTTTGCCGCTGTTATCGTGGCTCTCGGTCTGCTGCCGCCCATCTATCTCGGCTTCATTCCGGTGCCGATCACCGCGCAATCGCTGGGCGTCATGATGGCAGGCGTCGTGCTTGGCGCAAGACGCGCCACGATTTCCGTGCTGATCGTGCTGCTGCTTGTTGCAATGACACTGCCGGTGCTTTCGGGCGGCCGTGGCGGATATGCCGCCTTCGTGGCTCCGACATCAGGCTTCCTGTTCGGCTGGGTCTTTGCCGCTTTCGTGACGGGCTTCCTCAGCGAGCGTCTGGTTCATGGCAACCAGTCCGGCCTCGTGCAGACGGTCAGCTTCTTCCTCGCCGCCATGATCGGCGGCATCGTCGTGCTCTATGCTTTCGGCATCGCCTATCTGGCTTTTGCTGCCAATATCGGTCTGCAGCAGGCCTTTATCGGCAGCATGGTCTTCATTCCGGGCGACGTCATCAAGGCCTTTGTCGCAGCGCTCGTCGGCCGGGCCGTCATGGTAGGCTATCCGCTGCTGCCGATCCGTATCTAATCGAGAAAACTATAGAGCCAGTCGCGGGTCTCTTCGGGGAGTGCGGCGGGCGAACCATCGTCGCTGGTGCGCGCCTGCCAGATGATCTCTACCTCGGCGACACGCTCGTCCTCAATCTCGAAGGAGATGAGAAAGCCGATGGAACGTACGCCGATCTTGTCGACGCCAGCGATGAAGGTCACCATCTCGTGATAGTGCAGCGGGCGATGAAGGATGCAGGAAACCTTGCTGGCAGTATAGACGGGCTCGTCTTCCACTGTTGGCCTCGACGACC
The DNA here is from genome assembly GCF_056397645.1 of Rhizobium sp. 05L429. Classification (NCBI taxonomy): domain Bacteria; kingdom Pseudomonadati; phylum Pseudomonadota; class Alphaproteobacteria; order Hyphomicrobiales; family Rhizobiaceae; genus Rhizobium; species Rhizobium sp. 05L429. The sequence continues at coordinate 107,169 of NZ_JBFTNV010000016.1, forward strand.
AGAAGCTCGCAAGTACGGATTCGGCATAGGAAATATAGGAGGCCAGAAACATCTGGCCGTTCATGTCCACATCACGAAACGGTACGCGCAATTCCACCATGTCCGGGCGGTTCGTCTTACTCATTTACAGGTCTGCCTTGCAGGTTATCACCATGACCCTAGCATGGGGTCCGTCGAAGTAAACGAAACAATTAAAATAGCGTAAACGGGAGGATGCGAGCGTTAATCGCGACGATGCGGCTTGTTGAAATCGACGCGCAGCGCTCCATCTGCTGTGGATCATGACATTTGCGACCGATAGAGTGCCTGCATGAGCACCCGTCTTTACGAACATCCTGTTTTTCTCGAGCACGTGACGCCGTCAGGCCATCCCGAGCGCTCCGACCGCATCCGCGCGCTCAATGTGGCGCTGGAGCATCCGAATTTCGAACGTCTCGATCGAAAGGAAGCCCCGCAGGCGAATGAAGACGCCGTACTGCTTGCCCATCCGGAGGAGCATCTTATCGCCGTCATGCGGCAGATCCCGGAAGAGGAAGACAAGATCAATCAGCTCGAAGCCGATACCTATGCCAGCCAAAAGAGCCTGCAGGCGGCTCTGACCGGCGTCGGTGGAGCGATGGCTGCCGTCGACGACGTGTTCCGGGGCAAGGCGGACAATGTGTTCGTCGCCGCCCGCCCGCCGGGGCATCATGCCGAAAAGATGACGGCGATGGGCTTTTGCTTCTTCAACAATGCAGCGATCGCCGCCCGCCATGCGCAGAAGGTTCACGGCGCAGAACGCGTCGCCATCGTCGACTGGGACGTCCACCACGGCAACGGCACGCAGGATATCTTCTGGGACGATCCCTCCGTGCTTTTCTGTTCCACCCATCAGATGCCGCTTTATCCCGGGACCGGCGCCAAGGACGAGAATGGCGCGCATGGCACGATCGTCAATGCGCCGCTTTCGCCCAATGTCGGCAGCGACCATTTCCGCGAGGCTTTCAAGTCGCGCGTGCTGCCGGCACTCAACGATTTCAGGCCCGATCTCATCATCATCTCCGCCGGTTTCGATGCGCATCACCGTGATCCGCTGGCGCAGATCAACTTGACGGGTGAGGATTTCGACTGGGCAACGGGCCGGCTTCTGGAGGTTGCCGATCGCAGCGCCAATAACCGGGTCGTCAGCCTGCTGGAAGGCGGCTATGATCTGGAAGGACTCGCCGAGTCGGCGGGTATGCATATCCTCAGAATGATGAAGGGTTGAGAATGACTGACAGCGCCAAGCCGGAGGTTTCCGGTCTTTCCTTCGAAAAGGCGGTTGCCGAACTCGAAAGCATCGTGGCCCGCCTGGAACGCGGCGACGTGGCGCTGGATGAATCCATCGAGATCTACGAGCGCGGCGAAGCGCTGAAGAAGCATTGCGAAACGCTGCTCTCGGCCGCCGAAAACCGCATCGAGAAGATCCGCCTCGACCGCGCCGGCAAGCCGCAGGGCGTGGAGCCGCTCGACGGCGCCTGAGGCACAGCAACCATCTCTTCCAAGGCTCTTGGCTGCAAGCTTCCTGTCGATCTATGATCCCTCGACAACATCAGGGGAACAGAAGAAATGACGGACAGATTGAAGGGCAAGGTCGCCATTGTCTCAGGCGGTGCTACCGGCATGGGCKGCGCGGCATCGAAGCTGTTTGCGGCTGAGGGTGCGCACGTCGCCATCATCGACCGCAATGGCGATGCAGCGGCGGAGACCGTCAACGAGATCCGCGCGGCCGGCGGCGAGGCCGATTGCTGGACGGCTGATGTTTCGGATGAAGTGGCCGTCAATGCTGCCGTGGCAGGCGTCGAGGAACGTTATGGCCCGGTTACGGTGCTCTTCAACCATGCCGGCACGATCGTCATCAAGCCGTTCCTGGAAACCACGCTGCAGGAATGGGACTGGCTGCACGCCGTCAACGTACGCTCCATGTTCCTGATGACGAAGGCGGTGCTGCCCAAGATGATCGAGGCCGGCGGCGGCTCTATCGTCTGCACCTCCTCGATCTCTGCCGTCGCGGCAACGCCGATGGAAGTGCTCTACGATACGACCAAGGGCGCCGTGCATATGTTTGCGCGCGCCATCGCGGTGGAATTCCGCGACCGTAACATCCGCTGCAATGCCGTCTGCCCCGGCTTCATCCGTACGCCGCACGGCCTGCGCGAGGTGAAGGAATTGCAGGCGCATGGCGTGGATGTGTCCGACGCTGCGATTGCCGCGCAGCAGGGCCGGATCGGAGAGCCGGAGGATGTCGCCCGAGCCGCACTCTATCTCGCCAGCGATGAATCGCTCTTCGTCAACGGTGCCCATCTTTTCGTCGATAACGGCTTCACCGCGATCTGAAGGCTTCACGACGATCTCAGAAACTGGCCCTTTCGCCACAGACCGGCAGGCGCTATCTGTGGCTTAAGCCCTTGTGATCGGAGTTCGCCATGTCCTTTTTCCCCGGTAAAGATCCCCTGCCCGGCGACGCCTTCGCCTGTGACGCGATCGAGGACCTGATCATTCCGCGCACCAGCGATATCGGTGGTTTCCAGGTGCGGCGCGCCCTGCCGACGCGCCAGCGCCGGCTTGTCGGGCCGTTCATCTTCTTTGACCGCATGGGGCCGGCGATCCTGAAGCCCGACGAGGCGCTGGATGTGAAGCCGCATCCGCATATCGGGCTTTCGACGGTCACCTATCTCTTCGACGGCGAAATCCGCCATCTCGACAGCCTCGGCACGGAAAAGGTCATCCGCCCCGGTGACATCAACCTGATGACGGCCGGCCGCGGCATCGTGCATTCCGAGCGCACGCCGGACAATCTGCGCGGCCATCCGCTTTCCATGTCCGGCCTCCAGACATGGCTGGCGCTGCCCGACGACAAGGAAGAAATCGATCCCTCCTTTACCCATACCGAAAAAAGCGACATGCCGCTGATCGAGGATGGCGGTGTCACCGGCCGTGTCGTGATCGGCTCCTTCGAAGGCCTGACATCGCCGGTGAAGGCCTTCACCGATACGCTCTATGCCGACATTTCCCTGCAGCCTGGCGCGAAATTTCCTTTCGGTGCGGCGCACGAGGAACGGGCCGTCTACGTGCTTGCGGGCGAGGTCGTCATTGCCGGCGACAGGTTCKCGCCAGACCAGCTTCTCGTGTTCCGGCCGGGCGATGCGATCACGCTGGAAGCAGGCACTCAGGGCTGTCATCTGATGCTGTTCGGGGGTGCAGCGCTGAACTCCAAGCGCTACATATGGTGGAATTTCGTCTCCTCCTCGAAGGAGCGGATCGAGAAGGCCAAGGAGGAATGGCGCACCGGCCGCTTCGACATCGTCCCCGGCGACGAAGAGGAATTCGTGCCTTTGCCGGAGGGCTGAAGTGCTCTAAGGTGAAAAACTTGCGGTTATGCAAATGTAGTTGTTTTGCCGCAATTCAATCGAATAAAGCAAAGCCGATCAGTCAAAGAAGAGCGCCCGCCCGTGACACAATCCCCGAAGACCCCGCTGCTCGATCAGGTCGCCTATCCTGCCGACCTGCGCAAGCTCGAGGATCGCGATCTGCCGCAGCTTGCACGCGAAGTCAGGGACGAAATGATCGATGCCGTCTCCCGCACTGGCGGGCATCTCGGCGCAGGTCTTGGGGTGGTGGAGCTGACGATCGCCATCCACAGCGTCTTCAATACGCCTGACGACCGGCTGATCTTCGACGTCGGCCACCAGTGTTATCCGCACAAGATCCTGACCGGACGCCGAGACCGCATCCGCACGCTACGCCAGGAAAACGGCCTTTCGGGCTTCACCCGCCGGGCAGAGAGCGAATACGATCCCTTTGGTGCTGCGCACTCCTCGACCTCGATTTCGGCCGGTCTCGGCATGGCGGTCGCTGCCGATATCGACAAGACGGACCGCCGCGTCATCGCCGTCATCGGCGACGGAGCGCTGTCGGCCGGCATGGCCTATGAGGCGCTGAACAATGCTGGCGCGCTGGACGCGCGGCTGATCGTCATCCTCAACGACAACGACATGTCGATTGCGCCACCGACGGGCGCGATGAGCGCCTATCTCGCCCGCCTTGCTTCCGGGCGCACCTATATGGGCTTCCGCGACTTCGGCAAGAAACTGACGGCCTATCTCGGCAAGAACATCGACCGCGCCATCACCCGCGCCGTCGAGCATGCCCGCGGCTATGTGACCGGCGGGACGATGTTCGAGGAGATGGGCTTCTACCATATCGGCCCGATCGATGGACATTCCTTCGATCATCTTCTGCCTGTGCTGCGCAACGTGCGCGACAATGCCAATGGCCCGGTGCTGATCCATATCGTCACCCAGAAGGGCAAGGGCTATGCGCCGGCGGAAGCCGCCGCCGACAAATATCACGGCGTCAACAAATTCGATGTCATCACCGGCGCGCAGGCGAAGGTGAAGCCGAATGCGCCGAGCTATACCAATGTATTTGCCGAAACGCTGGTCCAGGAAGCGACACTCGACGACCGCGTCGTCGGTATCACGGCCGCCATGCCGAGCGGCACCGGCCTTGATAAATTCGCCGAGATCTTCCCGTCACGCTATTTCGATGTCGGCATTGCCGAACAGCATGCCGTGACCTTCGCCGCCGGCCTTGCCGCCGAAGGATTCAAGCCGTTTGCGGCGCTCTATTCGACCTTCCTGCAGCGCGCCTATGACCAGGTTGTGCATGATGTGGCAATACAGGGCCTGCCGGTACGCTTCCCGATCGACCGCGCCGGTTTCGTCGGTGCTGATGGACCGACACATGCCGGCTCCTTCGACACCGCCTTCCTGGCCACCCTGCCCGGCTTCGTGGTGATGGCGGCTGCCGACGAGGCCGAACTCAAGCATATGGTGCGCACAGCCGTCGCCTATGATGCCGGCCCTATCTCGTTCCGCTATCCGCGCGGCGAAGGTGTAGGCGTCGACATGCCGGAGCGCGGCCAGATCCTGGAGATCGGCCGCGGGCGCATCGTCAAGGAAGGCACCAAGGTGGCGCTTCTCTCCTTCGGCACGCGGCTTGCCGACTGTCTGCTGGCAGCCGAGGACCTCGATGCCGCAGGCCTCTCGACCACGGTTGCCGATGCGCGCTTCGCAAAGCCGCTCGACCACGCCCTGATCCGTCAGCTTGCACGCCATCACGAAATCCTTATCACCGTGGAAGAAGGTTCCGTCGGCGGCTTCGGAAGTCAGGTCATGCAATTCATGGCGACGGATGGGCTGCTCGACCGCGGGCTGAAGGTTCGCACGCTCGTGATGCCCGATATCTGGATGGAGCAGGCAAAGCCGGAAGCGATGATCGGTCATGCGGGGCTTGATCGCGCCGGCATCGTCTCGACTGTCTTCAACGCACTCGGACGCGGTGTTGCGGTGGGCGTGGCCGGTTAAGGCAGCACACCGACCCGCATCTCTCTATTGTGGCCTCTTGCCGTCGCGGTGGAAGATCATTCCGCCGTGATGCAACGCATCGTTGATGAAATCGCCATTGGCGATAAAGCCTGCCTCTGCCCTTCCCAATTCCGTCGCGACTATGTCCGCGTGCACATTTTTGCTGAATTGCTCCAAGGTCACAAAAAGAAAGGGCGGCAATGAATGCCGCCCTGCCCCATTTGTCATTCGCGAGAGTTGCTCTCAGAATTCGGTCCAGTCTTCCTGGACAACAGCAGCGGCGGCCGTTGCCTGCTTGCCGCCGAAAGCCCTGGTGACTTTGCTGGCGAGTGCGCGGGCGGGAGACGCGACCGGGCGGGATGCCGGGGTCGCGGCAACGGTCCTCTGGACCGGAGCAGCAGCCTGGGTGCCGAGCTTGAACTGGCGTAGCAGGTCGTCGAGGGCGGAGGCTTCTTGGGCAAGCGCGTGGCTGGCGGCCGTCTGTTCTTCAACCATGGCGGCGTTCTGCTGTGTACCCTGGTCCATGTTGTTGACCGCAGTATTGATCTCCTGCAGGCCGATCGACTGTTCGCGGGTGGCCGTGACGATCGCGCCGACGTGGTGGTTGATTTCCTGAACCTCGGCGACGATCGCTTCCAGCGCCTTTCCGGTTTCACCGACGAGGCCGACGCCGGAATTGACCTGTTCGCTGGAGGTGTTGATCAGTGCCTTGATTTCCTTGGCGGCGTTTGCGGACCGCTGAGCGAGTTCACGGACCTCCTGTGCGACGACGGCAAAACCCTTGCCGGCTTCACCGGCACGGGCGGCCTCGACGCYGGCGTTCAGCGCCAGGAGGTTGGTCTGGAAGGCGATGTCGTCGATAACGCCGATGATGTTGGAGATCTCGCCCGAGGACTTTTCGATCTGCTGCATGGCCGAAACCGCCCTGCGGACGACCTCACCGGACTTTTCAGCGCCGAGGCGGGTGCGCTCGACGAGGTTGCCGACATYTTCGGCGCGCTTGGCGGAATCGCGGACCGTGGTCGTGACCTCTTCGAGAGCGGCTGCGGTCTCTTCGACGGCAGCGGCCTGCTGTTCGGTGCGGTGGGCGAGATCGTCGGCGGCAGAGCGGATTTCACCGGCGCCGGCATTGATGGCCGAAGCGTTGCGGCCGACCGACTGCAGGGCGGCCTGCAGCTTCTCGACGGCATTGTTGAAGTCGTTGCGCAGGCTGTCGTATTGCGGGGCGAACGGCGCTTGGATACGGGCTGCGACATCGCCAACGGCAAGGCCTGCAAGGCCGCCGGCCAGAGCTTCGACGGCGAAACGGATCTCGCCTTCTTCGCGGGCCTTCTGCTCGTCGCTCATCTGGCGCTGACGTTCGGCTTCGCCGCGCATGCGATCGGTTTCGCCGGCAAGATGCTGCTTTTCAATGGCGGCTTCCTTGAAGACCAGTACCGACTGAGCCATGCGGCCGACTTCGTCCTGACGGCCGGTTGCCGGAACTTCGACATTGTGGTCGCCGCCGGCGAGGCGGTCCATGGCCGTCGTCATGCCGACGATCGGGCGAACGATGGTGCGCGACAAGGCCCAGGCGAGACCGGCGGCGGCAAGCGCTGCAGCAATGCCACCAGCCACCAGCGTGGTCTTGAGGTCGCTGTTGGCCTCAAGCTGAGCTTCAGCAAGAGACTCGGACTTTTCGCGGGCAAGCGACTTGATCTTGGCGGAAGCGGCGCGGAAGCCGTCGAGCTGGCCCTTGGTGGCGTTGACACCGATCTTGACGACCTCTGCGATCGGCGTTTCGGTTTCCTTGCGGGCCTTGGCCTGCGGCTCGGCGAGCTCATGGAAATAAAGGTCTGCAGCCTTCTGCATGTCGTCGATCATCGAGACGACCTCAGGCTGGGAAGAAGCGGTCTGCTTGGCGGCGGCAATTGCCTTTAGCATCCGCTCGCGGTTGGCGAAGATGTCGCCATAGGTGCTGTCGCTGCGGAAGAGGATGAAACCGCGCAGGTTGACGGCCTGCTCGAGCATGGCCTGCAACGCGTCGTCGATCTGGTTGACCAGACGCTCGGATTTCTCCTGCTCGGCGGAGGCGCTCGCCGAAGTCGTTGCCTTGGAATAGACGAAAGCGGAAACGGATACGAAAATAAGGATGAGTGCTGCGAACGTGGCCGCAAGCTTACCGTTCAAGGATATGTTTCGAGCGAACATCGGTCAATTTCTCCTGGCGACATCAGGCGCGACAAGGGGCAACCGCGCGAGGTGCGCAGCCACAAGACTTCTTGATGAGGAACATGATCGGCGGGGAGGACGCGAGAGCCTTCATGGCACCAAGCGATTCAATTGAACCGCTGCAATCAAAGCGAACCTATGCGGGCAGGATTTAAAATTGTTTAAATTTGTGCATCGCAGCACATATCGGTTTAGTTTATTGCGGTTCCGGCGATATGAGGCTGTACTGGGGTGCCCGCTGTGCCAACAAAATGCTTGCAACCGGCGGCTTTGACGGTCATTCACAGCCGATGTCCGATCATAACAGCCAGCGCCTCGACCAACTCCTCGTCACCCTCGKCCTCTTTGCGAGCCGTTCGCGGGCCCGAGACGCCATTTCACGCGGCACGGTGAAGGTCGCCGGGAAGGTGGTGACGAAGGCTGGTGCCGTCTTCAGCCCGGATGCGGCAATCGAGATCGACGATCCGGCGCAGGATTATGTTTCGCGCGCAGCGTTAAAGCTGGTGGCGGCGCTCGATCACTTCGGGCTCGACCCGGCAGGACGGCACTGTCTCGATGTCGGCGCTTCGACTRGCGGCTTCACGGAAGTGCTGCTGGGGCGGGGGGCCGCGCATGTGACGGCAATCGATGTCGGCCACGGGCAGATGCATCCGAGGATATCAGCCGATCCGCGGGTGACCAATATCGAGGGACTCAATGCCCGCAATCTCACGGCTGAGGATATCGGCCAGCCCGTGGATTTCGTCGTCTCCGACGTCTCCTTCATCTCGCTGAAGCTGGCGCTTGCCCCGGCGCTCGATATTGCCGAGGTCAATGCGCTCGCCGCCATCCTCGTCAAACCGCAATTCGAGGCGGGGCGCGAGGCGATCGGCAAGGGCGGACTGCTCAAGGATCCGGCTTCCGGGCCCGATGTGGCGGCAGAACTCGAACGCTGGTTCACCGAAGACATGGGCTGGAAGAGTTTTGGGCTCATCCCTTCACCCATCTCGGGCGGCGACGGCAATCAGGAATTTCTACTGGCAGGGACAAAAGCGTGAGCACGGAAACAATCACCATCGACAGGCTCGGCGCGCAGGGCGACGGTATTGCCAACGGCAAGGACGGGCCTGTCTATGTGCCCTTCACCCTGCCGGGCGAGACGGTGGCGGTCGCCCGCGTCAAGAGCCAGGGCACGGTCATGTCGATCGCCTCGGCCTCCGCCGACCGACAGGAACCGCCCTGCCGGCATTTCGGGCCAGATGGCGTCAACGGCACCTGCGGTGGCTGCACGCTGCAGCACATGGCGGATGTGCCTTACCGGGCTTTCAAGCGGCAACTCGTCATCGATGCGTTGAAATCGAAGGGATTGACGCCCGAGGTCGGCGAGATCGTCGCCGCGCATCCCGGCGAGCGGCGGCGAGTGGTCTTCGCGGCGCGAAAGACCGAAAAAGACATGCTTGTTGGATTCAACCAGGCCGAAAGTCATCACATCGTCGCCATCGAGGAATGTCCCATCTCGTCGGCGGGGATCATCTCCCGGCTGCCGGCGATCAAGGCTGTCGGGGCGGCAGTCGCGACCAATGCGGATGTCTTCCGCATCGCAGTTCTGGAGACCCTGTCCGGCCTCGATCTCGCGATAGAGGGCGTCAAGAAGCTGTCGGACCAGCAGCGTCGCAAGACGGTCGAGGTCATACTCGGCCTTCGCGGCATCGCCCGCGTTTCGCTCGATGGTGAAATCCTGATCGAGCCTGCCAAGCCGGTTGTCGAGTTCGGCGGTATCAAGGTCTCTCCGCCTGCCGGCGGCTTCACGCAGGCGACGAAGCCTGCTGAAGAGGCGATGGCAGAGCTGGTGCTTGCGCATGTCGGCAAGGCCAAGCGGATCACCGATCTTTTTGCCGGCGCCGGCACTTTTTCGCTGCAGCTTGCCCGCATCGGCCGCGTGCATGCCGTCGAGGGCGATGGCAAGGCGATCGCGGCTCTCGACCATGCGGCGCGCAATACACAGGGCCTGAAGCCCGTGACCGTCGAAAAACGTGATCTCTTCCGCCGCCCGCTGATGACCTCGGAGCTGAAAGTCTATGACGCCGTCGTCTTCGATCCGCCGCGAGCGGGCGCAGAATTCCAGTGTAAGGAACTGGCGCGCTCGATAGTTAAGAAGGTGGTGGCCGTGAGCTGCAACCCGCTGACGCTTGCCCGCGACCTCGCCATCCTCGTCGAGGGCGGCTACCGGATCACCTCGGTCACGCCCGTCGACCAGTTCCTCTGGACCTCGCATGTCGAGGTGGTGGCGACGCTCGAGAAATAGGCCGCCGTCAGGCGACCTTTTCGCCGGCGAGATAGCGGCCGAGCTGGTCCAACTGTCCGGCGATGCCGGCCTGGCGGTATTCCACCTTGTCGCCACCATCAAGGATGGTGATCTGCTCGGTGACGACGACATGCGTGCCTTCGGCGACCGGCGTCAGGCTGATGGTCGTCAGTGACGAGGAGATGCGGCGTTCGTTATGCGACATCGTATAGGCGTAGACGATGCGGCGATCCCTGACGATATCCTCATAGCGGGCGTCGGCGACATATTCGTCGCTCTTGCCAAAGTTGAACCGGCTGATATCGCGGCCGCCGACGCGGAAATCATTCTCCGTATAGGTAGTGCTGAAGTCCTCGCCGATCGCCTCCCACTGCAGGCGCGCCTTCGGATCGGACCAGGCGGCGAAAACGCGTGGAGCCGGCACGTCATAAGTGCGTTCGATGGAGAAGGTGGAATGAAGGGCGCTGTACTCTTCCTGCATGGTCTTACTCCTTTTCGTTCTGCTTCCCAGGTTTTTCCGGCATTTCCGGATTGGCTTCGAGATATACGCCCAGCCTGTCGAGACGATGCTCCCAGAGCGTACGGCGCTCGTTGATCCAGGCCTCGGCAGAGCGCAGCGCCTGTGGTTCGATCCGGCAGGTGCGCACGCGGCCTGTTTTTTCCGAGCGCACAAGGCCACTTGCTTCCAGCATCTGCAGATGCTGGAGGACCGAAGGCAGTGCCATTGAGAGTGGCTCGGCCAGCTCTTTCACGGAAGCAGGCCCTTTGCAGAGCCGGTCCACCATGCTGCGCCGGGCGGGGTCCGCCAGCGCCTGAAACATCAAATCGAGGGCATGCGATTGGTTAGGCATATACCTAACTATAGATGAACCAGGGCGAGAGTCAATAAATAGTTTGGCAAATACCTAACTATCCGAAATCGAGGAAAATACAGTTGATGTGCTTCGAGCTGCGGTCCTTCAAAACGGCTTCGCAGCGCGGGGGTTAAGCGCGCTGCGAACGGGCGATTGCCGTTGAATGGATTCGGACAAGAGGGGTCGTACGAAACACGTCAAACGCCCGGACGGTCGGGGGATCCGTCTTCCATTCAATAGTTAGATTATACTTAAAAAAGGCCTTAAATTCGCACCTGAGAATGCCCACCGATTTTTAGGGTATCAGCGGCGCATGAAAGCCTCGAAGGCCGCGCGCGCTTCAGCAGTTTTCAGGCGGGCGGCGAAATGACGGGCCTCTTCATCGATGCGGGCGATGACCTCTTCCCGCGGGCCGCGAACGAGGTGGCGGGCGATGTTCAACGCTTCCGGTGGTTTGGCGGCAAGCTTTGCGGCTGCGGCTAGCGCCTGCTTTTCAAGCTCTTCCGGGCTCGTCACCTTCCAGATGAGACCGGCTTGCCTCGCATCATCGGCCGTAAAGGCCTCTCCGGCGACGAGCATGGCAAAGGCGCGCTGGTGCCCCATGATACGCGGAGCGATCAGGCTGGAACCCGCCTCAGGCACCAGTGCCAGATCGACGAAGGGTGTGCGGAATTGGCTGCGGTCGGAGGCGATCGTCAGGTCGCAATGCAGGTTGAGCGTCGTGCCGATGCCGATTGCAAGACCGTCGACTCCAGAGACGAGAGGCTTTTCGGCATTGACGAGAGCATAGAGGAAATCGATCAACTCCTCTCCGATGTTGCCGCCCATGGCCGTGGCGAGAAAATCGCCGATGTCGTTGCCGGCCGAAAAGCAGCCTTCCGTGCCGAGGAAGACCGTCACCCTGATCCCGGCATCGCTATTTGCGGCATTCAGGGCATCCGTCATTTTGCKATACATGTCGCGGGTAAAGGCATTCTTCTTTTCCGGCCGATTGAAGCGGATGATCTGGACGGCCGGATGTTCGGCGGATCGCTCGATGATAATGGGATCGCTCATTTTCAGCTCCTCAGACAAGGACGGCGCGGGCCGCAGCAAGGCTCTCGGCGCCATTGACGATGCGATCTTTCAACGCCGCCGTTTCGGACAACAGGTTTTCAGCGGCAAAGCGGCAGAGCACGATGCGGCCCTCGCCTGCTTCATCCGCCGTGCGAGCAAGGCCGCCCTTGGCGAGATAGCAGCCGGTCAGGGCGAGGCCGAAGAGACGCTGATAGGGAGTTGCACCCGACAGGGCCTCGGCCGATTTGCCTTCGGCGAGGCTGGATAGCAGCCAATCTGTCGCCACCTCCAGATCTGCAAGCGCGGATTCCAACCTGTCGGCCGTCGTGCCGAAACCGTCGAGGTTTGAACTGCGGACAGCCTCGGCGATCGCCTTGAGTTCGGCAATGAAATCCTTGACCTGCTCCCCACCCGACAAGGGTAACTTGCGGGTGACGAGATCGATGGCCTGAATGCCGTTCGTGCCTTCATAGATCGGAGCAATGCGGGCATCACGCAGATAGCGAGCGGCACCCGTCTCCTCAATGAAGCCCATGCCGCCATGGACCTGGATGCCGAGGGATGCAACATCGACGCCGGCATCCGTCGCGAAGGACTTGGCGACCGGCGTCAGGAGAGCGGCGCGCTCCTGCCAGTGTCCGCGTCGCCCGGTGGCGCGATGGGCCATGTCGATCGCGTGGGCGCAGGCATAGGCGATGGCGCGCGAGCCTTGCGTCAGTGCCTTCATGGTCAGCAGCATGCGGGCGACATCGGGGTGCTCGATGATCGGGCTCATGCCCGATCCGCTCCAGCCCGGCGCCTTGCCCTGCGTGCGCTCCTTTGCATAGGCAAGAGCCTTCTGCGTCGCTGCCTCGCAGATCGCGACACCCTGCATACCCACGGCGAGGCGGGCATTGTTCATCATCGTGAACATGCAGGCGAGGCCCTTGTTCTCCTCGCCGATCAGCCAGCCGACAGCGCCTTTCTCCTCGCCGAATTTTCCGTCGCCGTAGATCATGGTGCAGGTAGGCGAACCGTGAATGCCGAGCTTATGCTCCAGCGAATGGCAGTAGAGATCGTTGCGAGCACCGAGCGAGCCGTCGTCATGGATCAGGAATTTCGGCACGAGGAAGAGCGAAATGCCGCGCGTGCCATCAGGGGCATCCGGCAGGCGGGCGAGAACGAGATGGATGATGTTGTCGGCCGCGTCGTGCTCACCCCAGGTGATGAATATCTTCTGGCCGAAGATGCGGTAGCTGCCATCGTCGCGGCGTTCGGCCCTAGCCCTCAGCACGCCAAGATCGGAACCGGCATGCGGTTCCGTCAAGTTCATGGTGCCGGTCCATTCGCCTGACACCATCCGCGCCAGGTATTTCTCCTTGAGAGCGGCGCTGCCGTGAACGTTCAGCGCTTCGATGGCCCCCATGGTCAGCGTCGGGCATAGGGCAAAGGCCATGKAGCCGGAATTCCACATTTCCAGCGTTGCGACATTCAGCATATGCGGCAGCGCCTGCCCGCCGAATTCCTCCGGCGCGGTCAGACCGTTCCAGCCGCCGGCAGCCCAGTTGCGGTAGAGATCGCGCCAGCCGTCCGGCGTTTTCACCTCACCATTGGAAAGGCGGGCGCCCTGACGGTCGCCGGTGTCGGCGAGAGGTGCAACTTCCTCCGTGGCAAATCGTCCCGCCTCGGCAAGGATGGCATCGACGAGATCCTCGCCGAGATCGCCCATAAGGCCGCTGTCGATCGCTTCTGCCATGCCGGCGACATGCTTCAGCGTGAATGCGATTTCCTCGACAGGCGCCTTATACATCCTATTTTCCTCCGCATTCAGCCCGCGTGCGGCAAAGCCGGTCCGCAAGCGCCTCCACCCTGAGAGCTAATTGATTTTTACGTAAACGTCAATTTGGTTTCGGTCGATAACCATGATCGAGAGCGCCTTTTCGCTTGTGCACTTGCACAAACAAACGTCATGGAGAATCTCTAAGCGTGTCGCGATCTTTCAGATCCGCTGTCACGCTTTAGGCCTTTGTTTTGACGCGACATGCTTTAGTAGGATTGATCGCTTTCGCGAGAGGATCGGCAGTAATGGATACCTTGCCCGTCAACATACCCGGCCTTGTATGGGCCTATCGTTTCTCGCCGGAAAGCAAAAAGGCCGTGCGGCTGCAAAACAGCGCGACGGCCACGGAGCTGACCGCGGACGACGGTTTCTATTGGCTGCATCTCAACCTCGCCGATGCCCGCGTACCCGCCCTGCTCGACACGCTCGGCGTGATGGATGACGCCAAGTCGGCGCTGACCACGCGCGACACCCACGCGATCCTGACCGTCGATGAACAGATGCTCTACGGCACGCTGGTGGACTGCCAGCGCGAATTCGACCAGGACACGGCCGATCTCGGCTGGCTGCATTTCGCCATCTCCGACCGTTTTATCATCACCACGCGCCTGCAGCCGCTGAGAAGCGTGGAGCGGACACGCGTGATGATCGAGAAGAATGCGGGCAAGTTCACCCGTCCCGTCGACCTCTTCGAGCTGCTTGTGACCGAGTTCCAGCGGACGCTGATTTCCGTCGTCATGGAGCTCACCGAAGAGCTCAACCTGATCGAGGATTTCGTCTACGACAACGCCCCGCGTGACGAACGCCGCAGGCTTGCTCCCGTCCGCCGCACGATCGTGCGTCTGCACCGCCACCTTCGCACGGTCCTCGCGCTGATGCGGCGAGCGGCAGCCTCCGACGAAGACGAAATGCCCTTCGGCTTCGACGATATTGCCGGACGACTGACGAGCCGGCTGGAAACAGTCGACCACGATGTCTATGCGCTGCAGGACCGGGCAAGACTGCTTCACGAAGAAATCGACTCCAAGCTCTCCTCGGAGACGAACCGCCACCTTTACATCCTGTCGATCATGACGGCCTTCCTGTTGCCGCCGACACTGGTGACCGGCTTCTTCGGCATGAACACGGCGAACCTGCCCTTCGCCGTCGGAGACTACGGTACGGAATATGCCGTGGGGCTCATCCTCGCCTCCATCGCTTTGGCGTGGTGGCTCTTGAAGCGGGTGGATATTCTCTGAACGAAAACGCCCGGCTCGAAGGCCGAGCGTTCTGACTCGATCGCTGGTTTCGCCTCAATAGTAGGGCGAATAGCACTGCTGTCGTGGGCCGTTATAGGGTTGGAACGTATTGTCGTAGACCCTGTAGGAACGGTAGCGGTTTTCGCACCAGCCGACATGGCTCGGATTGATGCCCGAGGGAGCCGGTGCGGGCGCGTAGTAGCGCGGCTGAGCGGCGATGGCACCGCCGATGACCGCACCGGCACCGAAGGCTGCCAGCGGATACCAGTAGCCGTTATAGTGGCGATAACCCGGACGATAATAGGAATAGCCGCGATAGCCGCCGTACCAGCCGGAGCGATAGGCTGGACGGTAGCCAGGATAGTAGCCTGGGCGATAACCGGGACGATAACCAGACCGATAACCGGGACGATAGTAACGGCGGTATTGGACGTTTTCGACAGGCGAAGATTTTTCCACCTGCGGGGCGGCGGGCATCTGAATTGCCTGCGACGGCACGAAGCTCGTCACAACGACGGCGGCGGCCATAACCGCAGTCGCAACCTTCTTACTCAGCCCAAACATTCGTATCTCCGATCAAGAGCGAAAAAAGCCTGCTCGATAACGGATAAAATGGGAAACTGTTCCCAAAAGACCCGAAAACGGCATCTACGCTCTATTTTTACCGAAGGCGAAATGAACCGGACATTAACCGGTCATGAACGCTCTCAGGCAACGACCGAGAGCTTTGCCTGATCGCCCTGCAGCCGGTTGACCATGAAGTTCGAATACCATTCGAGGAACTGCATGACGCCGCCTTCGTGGACCGAAGAATAGGGACCGGGCTCGTAGGCCGGCGAGCGGATGCCGAAGGCGTTTTCTTCGACGATGCGGCGGTCCTGATCGTTGGTCTCGGTCCAGACGTGGGTCAATTCCTCAAGGTTATAGTCGACGCCTTCGACCGCATCCTTATGGACAATCCATTTTGTCGTCACCGCCGTCTCGTTGGCGCTGAGCGGCAGCACGCGGAAGGAGATGGCGTGGTCACCAAGCAGATGATTCCAGGTCGTCGGATAGTGGAAGAGCAGCATGGTGCCGATGTGGCCGATCTTCACGTCGTCGGAGAGCGGACGCTTGACGGCGGGTCTGCCGGACATGGTGTAGCTCTCGGCGTCCTCGATCAGCGGCATGCGGGCGGTGCGGAACTGTCCGTCCGGCGAAATCTGGAACTTGCTCGGCAGACCGGCTGCTTCACAGCGCGCCCAATGGCCGGCAATCTCCGGATCGTCGGCACCGCCATCCGTGCCGGTCACGCTCGGCGCTTCCGGATAGGTGCGGCAGAGCTCGGGGTGGTTTGCGGCGCAGTGATAGCACTCGCGGTTATTCTCCCAGACGAGCTTCCAGTTGCCCTTCTCGATGATGGTGCTCTGGAAGGCGATCTTGGCCTCACCGATGTGGTGGGGTGCCATATAGGGCTCGATCTTGTCGCGCACGGCCTGGAAGTCCGGCGCGACATTGGCGAGGCAGATGAAGACGTAACCGGAGACGATTTCGCAATGGACCGGTTTCAGCCCAAAGCCGCTCTTGTCGAAATCATCGCCCATGTGGCGCGCGAAGGCGAGCTTGCCGTCGAGATCGTAGGTCCACTGGTGATAGGGGCAGACAAGACGAACCGAAGAGCCGTGCTCCTTGGTGCAGACGCGCGAGCCGCGATGGCGACAGCTGTTGTGGAAGGCACGAACAATGTTGTCGCGTCCCCGCACGATGACGACAGGATACTCGCCGATCTGGACGGTGAAGTAGGCGCCCGGTTTTGGCAGCTCGCAATCATGGCCAACGAAAAGCCAATCGCGATAGTAGATCATCTCCATATCCAGACGGAAATAATCCTCGTCGGTATAGAAGGGCTGTTCGAGGCTGAAACCCTCGCGGCGGCTCTTGAGCTGGCGCAAAACGTTGCTGCGAATATCCATCTGCCTATCCTCGTGCATGCGGCTGCCACCCTGTTGAAGCACGGCAGCGGAAGCGCGCCGGCTTCCTTCTCCCTCCGGAGAACTGGTCATGGCGTCATTTAATCACCGAGCATGCCAGCCGCTTGGTTGTAAAGCGACATCGGCTTCGAAATTGACGACAGGGAGCCGACGATCCCCGAAATCATTCCATTCCGCCTTGATCATCGTCAATTGCGACATTGCGCGGGGCCTGGCTGCGAGCAAATCCAATGCAGCAGGCTACCCATATCCTATTTGCGACACTCCTTGATGAAGCCTGCCCCGGTTCAGTCGCCACCCACCGATTTTAACAGGGCGTTAAACATGAAATCCTATCCTTGCAGATGACCGACACAGCGGAAGACTGCGAAAGCCATGGCCAAACTCCGATATTTCGACACGCGAGACGAGACCAAGCCCCCCGAGCCGCGGCTTTTCGCCAAACATTCGGAATTCCTGCGCACCGGCCGCATCAGCCGCCGCCGCGAGGATTGGCTGCCGGAAGAGCGTCGTTATCTCACCCATGAGGAGGTCGCTGAAAAGACTGCACGCAAGCTGCAGGTTGCCGGTGAAAAAACCCACCAGAATATCAACGGCTTCCACCGCGCGATCCAGTTTCCGAAGTTGATCTTCCACCGGACGCTGGCCGACAGCCCGCATCTTGGCTACTGCCACGTTACGGCCGCGCGCACCAAATTCGCCCGCTACAACGAAGTGGCCTGGGCCTTCTACATTGCCAATTTCTATTCCGACATCGGCGACAACGACAATTTCTTCGACAATATCGCGGTACAGAATTCCCGCATGTATTTCGCCGTGGCGGTCAAGCCGGGAGAAAGCACGCCGGAGAAGATGGTGGTCGACCGCTCCGTGCGTGGCAACGGCCTGCTCTTCCGCACCAACGATCCGCAGATCGCCATCCGCAACATCCTCCTGCTCGGCGCCCGCAACGAACAGCTTCGCCAGATCATCCGCCAGCTGTAGGTCCACCCGTTCTGGGCGGGATTGATCGCGCCGCAAGGAAGGCCTAATGACTGCCGCAGTAAAACCGGGYAGGACATGGCACGAATAATCGACATCAAGGCAGACAGGCAGGTAGCACTCGAAGCCGGCTGCGCGGCACTTGCCGAAGGTTTTGCGATCGCCGTTCCCACCGAGACCGTCTACGGCCTTGCCGCCGACGCCACCAATCCGGCCGCCATAACCCGCATCTACGAGACCAAGGGCCGACCGCGCTTCAATCCGCTGATCTGCCACATGGCGGATCTTGCTATGGCAGAAGCCTATGCGGAATTCGATCCGATCTCACGCGCGCTCGCAGAAGTCTTCTKGCCTGGCCCGCTGACGCTGGTGCTGCCGTTGAAGACCGGCACCGCGATCCATGCGCTGGCGACCGCAGGCCTCGACAGCGTCGGCATCCGCATACCGAAGGGCTTTACGGGCGAATTGATCGGCGCCTTCGGCCGGCCGCTCGCCGCCCCCAGCGCCAACACGTCCGGCAAGGTGAGCGCCACGAGTRCCGCCCATGTCGAGGCCGATCTTGGAGCGAAGATACCGCTGATCCTTGATGCCGGAGCGAGCGCGGTCGGCGTGGAATCGACGATCGTGAAGGTCGAGAATGGCGAACTGCGGCTGCTCCGGCCGGGCGGTCTGCCAGCCAGGGAGATCGAACGGGTGGCTGGCAAGCGGCTATTGCGTTCGAAAAAGGCGGCCGCCGTGATCGAAGCGCCAGGCATGCTTGCCTCGCACTATGCGCCGGGCGCAGCCGTCCGGCTCGAGGCCACGGCTCTTTACCCCGGCGAAGCGTTGATTGCCTTCGGGCCGAACGAGGTTGCAGGCGCCGAGCATGCGGCGATGGCGCTGAACCTCAGCCCGCACGGCGATCTGGCCGAAGCGGCCGCCAATCTTTTCGACTACATGAAAAAGGCCGATTCCAGCGGTGCGGCCGTGATCGCCTTCTCGCCAATTCCCGACGAAGGGCTTGGAGAAGCAATCAACGACAGACTGCGGCGCGCGGCAGCACCGCGCGAGTGACGAAGAAGGCCAATAACCAAGGACATGGCTCCATGAACAGCACAAATATTTCTCAAGACATAATCGAGCGGTTCACTGCCATCGTCGGCGAGAAATATGCGCTGCGCAGCGAGGCCGATCTGGCACCGCACCTCGTTGAAAACCGCGGCCTCTATCACGGCTCCTCCCCTCTCCTGCTGAAGCCCAGCTCGGTCGAGGAAGTTTCCGCGATCATGAAGCTTGCAACCGAGACCGGCACGGCCATCGTACCGCAGACCGGCAATACCGGCCTCGTTGGCGGGCAGACGCCGCGCGAGGGCAAGGCCGACGTCATCCTCTCGCTCGAACGCATGAACAAGATCCGCGACGTCGATCCGATCGCGAACGTGCTGGTGGCCGATGGCGGCGCGATCCTCGCCGAGGTGCAGAAGGCCGCCGAGGCGCATGGCCGCCTGTTTCCGCTGTCGCTCGGCTCCGAAGGCTCCTGCCGCATCGGCGGCAACCTTTCCACCAATGCCGGCGGCACGGCGGTTCTTGCCTATGGCAACATGCGCCAACTCTGCCTCGGTCTCGAAGTCGTGCTGCCGACGGGCGAGATCTGGGACGGGCTTCGCCGTCTGAAGAAGGACAATACGGGCTATGACCTGCGCGATCTCTTCATCGGCGCGGAAGGCACGCTCGGTATCATCACCGGCGCAGTGCTGAAGCTCTTCCCACAGCCGCTCGGCCATCAGGTTGCCT
This sequence comes from Rhizobium sp. 05L429, assembly GCF_056397645.1. NCBI lineage: Bacteria > Pseudomonadati > Pseudomonadota > Alphaproteobacteria > Hyphomicrobiales > Rhizobiaceae > Rhizobium > Rhizobium sp. 05L429. Next base: position 126,742 of record NZ_JBFTNV010000016.1, read on the forward strand.
TTGCCGGGCTTTCTTCAGTGGAGGATGCGCTCGCCTTTTTCAACCTCGCTTCCAGCCTCTGCGGCGCCTCGCTCACCGGCTTCGAGCTGATGCCGCGCTTCGGCGTCGAGATCACCGCGCGCAATATCGACGGCGTACGCGATCCGCTGGAAACGCCGCATGACTGGTACGTCCTGGTCGATATCTCCACCTCCGATTCCGCCGAAACGGCCGAGCGGATGATGAATGCCGTGCTGGAGCAGGGTTTCGAAGCAGGCCTCGTGCAGGATGCGGCGATCGCCTCCTCCGTCGCGCAGCAAAAGGCACTCTGGCACATGCGCGAGAGCATGTCGGAAGCCCAGAAGCCGGAGGGCGGTTCAATCAAGCACGATGTTTCCGTGCCGGTTTCGAAGATCCCGCACTTCATGAACGAGGCCGGCGAGGCGGTGATGGCAGCGATGCCCGGCGCACGCATCTGCGCCTTCGGCCATATGGGCGACGGCAACATCCACTACAATATCTCCCAGCCCGTAGGTGCCGACAAGGATGCCTTCATTGCCCGCTGGCACGAGATGAACCATATCGTCCACGGGCTGGTGCTCGCCCATGGCGGTTCGATCTCCGCCGAGCATGGCATTGGTCAGTTGAAACGGGACGAGCTGGCATCGATCCGGCCGGGAATAGAGATCGAATTGATGCGCCGCATCAAGCGCGCCTTCGATCCGGCAGGCATCATGAACCCGGACAAAGTCGTGAGCCTCGAGGACTGAGGCTCACGCCGTCATCAGAGCAGCTATGCCGCCTGGCCGGTGCCGCCGGTMAGGAGTTGGAGTKCCGGCGACTRCTGTGTGTTGTTCTTGATGTCGTACATGGCCGTGAAGCGCTTGATGAGCTTGTCGACCTTCTTCGGATCCTGCAGATCTTCCAGCTTCACGAAGCGATTTAGCAGATCTACCTGCTTGTCCACGTTCATCGCCGAAATCTGCTGCGGCAGGCTAAAGGTCGTCTGAACGACCTGATAGAGCGCCTTGTCGCCGAGAATCTGGTAGATCGACGTGATGTCACCGGCCTTACGCTTGAAGTAAAGTGCCAGGCGAACGCCATCATTGCTTTCGCCCTGCTGGTTTTCCAAGGTCTGCTGCACATACATCTGCTGCGTATTGGCTTCGGCCTGCTTGTCCTGGATCGTGCCCAACTTGGCGCGGGTCAGATTGCCGTCCTTGTCGAAGTTGAAGGAAGCAACGATCTCCTTGAAGCGCTCGTCGGCCTTGGTGTTGAGATAGCTCTTCTTGTCATCGGGATCGGACGTGAAGATCTTCTTCAGCGTATCCTTGTCGTAGTTCTTCGGATCGAGACCGTTCGCTTTCAGCACGAGATCCGTCAGTCGCTTGTCGGCCAGGAAATCGTCGAGCGACGTTACGGTTGGTATGGTCTTGCCGAAATAATCGACTTCCTTGGTGGCATCCTTGGAAGCGCGGTCCTTTGCGGGACCGTCTTTCATGAGCATGGTCGCATGCGACTTATAATCGGTCGCATATTTCGCCAACGTGGCAGCGGAGAGAGCCGACAGGGGTTCGGCAGCCTTACCGTCAGCACCGAAGTTGAACKCGCGCACCATCTTGGTGATGCGGTCATCCTTGAAGGATGCGACATATCCCTTCGGATCATACGGGTCGCTGGCGAGCAGCTTGCGCATGGTGGAACGCGAGATGTCGTTCGTCGTCAGGCCGTAAGCCTGCAACGCCATCTGATAAAGATCCGGATAGGAGTTGTTGCCGAGAAGCGTATCGGCGGTGGTGTTGGTCTTCATGAAATCATTGATGCTCTTTACGCCATCGGCGTCGTCCATTCGCGATTTGTAGTTCGCGATGATGCGGTCAATGAGATCGTTGCCCTGGTTGTTGACGCGGGAAGTATAGTTGTCCKAGGTATTCGTCGTCTGTTCGCCGGTTTGGGCGGATGTTGAGGTCGGCAGCGATCCATCAGCGCGGAAATTGAAAGCAGCGTTGAGATCGCTCTGGCCCACGGACGCGGCATGGGCCGGATCGGTGAGGATATTCTTCAATTCGGCGTCGGTAGTGTCGTAGCTCAGACCGTAAGCCATCTTTAAATAGTCTGTCAGAGATGAATCGGCGAGCAACTGATCGACGTCGTTGACGTCGCCCATCCGGTCCACAATACTTTCCTCCCTGATGGAAGCGGCCGAATTCACGGAGGCCATCTGCGCAGACGTCTGTGCCGAACCGGCAGCGACGGTGCCATCCGCCTGAAAATTGAACGCCGCCTTCACATTGGCATAGGGTCCGGTGCCGCTCTGATCGGTGAGAACATTGCGCAGATCGGCATCCGAAACGCTCGTCGGAATGGCGAAGGCATAACGAATGTAACTGTTGAGCTTCTGGTCACCCAGCAACTGATCGACGCTGGTGATCGAAAGCATCGCGTTCGCGTAATAGGTGGCGGCGTCGCTCCCCTTCTTGTTCATCGCGGCAACCTGATCGGCATTCTGTGACAGGGTGTTTTGGGCAACCGTGCCGTCCTGATGGAAATTGAACAGTTGATAGACGTCGCTGTAGCCCTGGGCAGCCGCGACCGTTGGATCGGTCAGAATGCCGCGAAGMGTGGTGTCGCTGACGTCGTTGCCAATCTGCATACTGGAGCGCAGGAGGCTCACCGCTCTGTCGTCGGCGAGGAATACATCGACCGCCGCGGTCGCGCCGTTGTTGGAAAGCTCGCTGAGCTTGACCTGATAATACGAAGAGTTGTTAGCGACGAGCTGATTGATGCCCTGAAGCTGGAGAGTATTTTGGGCGCCGACAATGGAACCATTCGGCTGCGTCTGGAAGGTGACCGAACCATCCGCGTTGAAATTGAAGGCGTCATGGATGTTCTTATGGCCTGCGGTATCGGCATAGGCGGAATCCGTCAGGATGTTCTTCAGTTCGGCGTTGCTGAAATCCTGACCGAGGCCGTAAGCATCCTTGATATAGGAGGTCAGCATTTTGTCGGACAGCAGTTCGTCGACATTGTCGATCGGGCTGACACCACCCGGCGGCATCATCATGTTCGAGAAGTAGCTCGAGACGTTCGACGCGGCAGTCACGATGCCCGTCAACTGATCATAGGACTGCGCGCGCTCCGTCGGAGAGACCGTACCGTCGGACTTGAAATTGAAGGCCTTGTAGGCGTTTCCCAGATCGACCGAACGGGCATAGGAAGGATCAGTCAGAACGTTGCGCAGCTGCGTAAAACCCGGATCCATGCCGAATGCGGCGCGAACGTAATCTGCAAGCCGCTTGTCGTTGACCAATTGATCGACATTGGTGATCGTGCCGATCTTGGACAGATAGTAGCTCTTGTTGAGATCTGACATCGCCTGGCTGGTATAGTACACATCACTCGCCGTACCGTCGCGGTCGACAATCTGCGTCGCGGTCTTGATGTTATACTGTTCGATGACGTTGTTCTTCTGTGTCGCGGTCTGGGCGACGCCGCCGACTGCGGGAGCGCGGAACGCGTAGAGCGACGCGACGCTCTGGGTCTGATCGGAATTCTGTGCAGAACCGTTGACCGAGCCATCGGCGTTGAAGCTGAAATAGGAACGCAGTTCCTTGTATTTGTCGCCGACATAGTTGAGCGACGGATCGGGATTGCTGAAGGGCACGTCGCCGCCGAGAGTGGCCGGATCGCTTGTCAGCACCATCTTGATGAAAGCGTCATCGGCCGTTGCCGGATCAATGCCGACCGACTGCAGCGCAACCGTGCGCAGACGGGGATCGGCGAGGAGATCGTCGACCGACTGCACCGAACCGATATTGTCCCGGAAATACTGTGCATCGCCATTATCGGGCTTGAAGCTGAACTGCTGTGCGAGCGCATAGAGCTTGTCGCCTACATATGTCTTGGTCGGATCGACGGGTGGTGCGTCCGGGTTGGTCGGGTCCGGCGCATTGCCGGCAAGCTTGCTGATGTCGGTGGTCAGGACACCAGCAATATAGTCCTTCGACATGTAGGTCGGGTCGATGCCGACGCTCTTGAGTGCGTAATTCAGGAGACGGGGATTGCTGACGAAGTCCTGGACGGTTTTCACGCCGTCCATCTGCTTGCTGTAATATGTCGTCTCAGTGGCGGTCTGCTGTGCCGCGTCGGCAAAGGACTGCTTGTAAAGGCCGATCAAATCGTCTTCCTGCGCGTCCGTCTGAATATCCTTGGGCGGCGCATTGAAATTGAAGGCGGCGGCGAATTGCCTGTAACGCGTATCGGAGAGCTTGTTGGCGAAGCTGTTCGCATCTGTGAGATCGCTCTGCAGGACCTTCTTCATGAAGGCCTTGGCATAGGTCATGTCGTCGAGGCCGTAGGCTTTCATGGCGTAGCTATAGAGCTTGTAGTCGCCAAGGAAGTCGTCGACGTCCTTCACCTTATTGATATTATCGACGTAGTACTGGGCATCTTTCTTGACCTGCGCCTGATTGGCGACGCGGTCCAGACTCTTGGGCATATCGCGAGACAGGATGACATATGCGAGGGATGCCGTGATCATAAGCGCGCCCTTTTCAGCAAAATCTTTAAAGAATGACAGACTACTGGCGGGAGTATTTTGCCATGCAAAGCTTACCTGAGGCTTACCTAAGGCTGTCCCGCTTTGATACGGCCCCACATTCACCTTCCGGAAACCCTGCCATATTCACTTTTGCTAACCATTCCCGGAGGCAGGATTTCCTTAACCGCGATTTTTAAGCTGTACGGAACGGGGGGGCGCCTATTGTCGGCCATAGAGGACGAAAAGTCCCGAGGAGAAGACCGGAAACCGGCTCTCAGGTAAGACAAGGGTAGAAATGAAATGAAGAATACCGTTCTGAAGCCCGTCTGGGCTGGCACGACATTGCGTCTTGATCCGTCTCGCTTTCCGCAGCAGGTAAGCTATGCCATCCACGACCATGCCGGTGACGTCAGCATAACGATAGACGAACGCGGCGCGGTCCTGCGCAAGATTCTCCCCTCCAGCGGCCTTCCGCTCTCCATCGCCTTGCCGCGGCGCGTTTTCAAAGGCGTTGCGGCCCGCGCCATCGACCACGGCAACGGAGACGTCACCGTGACGCTCGAATTGCATCACGAAGATCCGGAACTCTGCATTCCGCTGCTCGTCGCCCATGATCTCGGCGATATCGCCGCCGACTGGCGCAGCTGGTCGGAAGCCTTCGGCATTCCCATGCTGATGGTGGAAGCCGACGGCGTCGCCAGGCCGCTCGAAGAGCATCTCGGCGGCCTGCGCACGAGCGAAATGAAGCCGCGCCGTCGTCATTCCTATTTCGCAAACCGTCGCCCGCGCTTCCTCGTGCGTCGCACGACCGGCAAGCTCGGCGTCATCATGAAGATCGAAGGCAAGGAAATCATTGCCCGCAACTGAGCGCTACGCTCAGAACCTCTCTAAGACCCGGCCTTTGCGCCGGGTTTTTCGTTTGCGCTCAGGGAATGGCGAAAAGCAGCGAGACGAACAGGCCGAGAAAGATGATCAATCCGACGCGGGTGTTCGACTTGAAGAGTGCAAGGCACTGGGCGCCATCGTTGATATCGAGCTTCCTGATCTGCCATGCAAACATCCCGGCGGCGATCAACAGACCGACGAAAGCCAGAAGGCCAACGCCCGCAAGTACGAAGGACAGGAACATCAGCACCAGGGTCAGCCCATAGAGGCCGACAAGCGCCAGACGCGTACGCTCGCCGAACAGGCGCGCGGTGGAGCGAACGCCGATCAGCTCGTCATCCTCCTTGTCCTGATGGGCATAGATCGTGTCGTAGCCGATCGTCCAGACGACCGACGCGAGGTAAAGCAGGAAGGCAGAGAAGGAGAGGCTGCCGAAAATCCCTGCCCAGCCCATGAGCGCGCCCCAGGAAAAGGCAAGGCCGAGGAAGAATTGAGGCCAGTCGGTAAAGCGCTTGGCAAAGGGATAGAGCGCAACGATGCCAAGTGACAACACGCCAAGGAGCACGGCAAACCAGTTGAACTGCAACAGCACGAACAGGCCGACCAGCGCCTGTAGCCCGATGAATATCTTTGCCTGCCGATGCGTCACACGACCCGAGGGCAGCGGACGCGAGCGGGTGCGCGCCACCTGCATGTCGATCTCGTGGTCGACAAGGTCATTATAGGTGCAGCCGGCCCCGCGCATGGCGACAGCTCCGAGGAAATACAGGAGCAGATGGTAGAGCAGCAGGGCGCCGGAGAAGACCCGCGGCTCGATTGCGGCGTTGGCAGCGAGCGTCGCCGACCAGAAGCACGGCCACATGAGGAGCTGCCAGCCGATCGGCCGGTCCCAACGGGCCAGTTGCGCATAAGGCCACAGCCAGGGCGGCAGGATGCGATAAACCCAATTATCCGAGGGCGCATCGGCAACGCGCCCGTTAAGACCGTCAATCTGTTGCATGCGGCCATCTAGCGACGGGCAGCACATATGGTCAAGACTCCATCGCCGGCGAGCTGCGCCATCTGCGGCCCGATCGTATCCGCTTCATGTCGCAAGGCTCCTGCCCTGTGGAACGAAGGAGAGTTCATCGGATCACCGGTCGGCCGGCATATCTATCGCTGACGCGCAGCCAGCGCACGCTTCACGTCGTTTTCGGCTCCATCCAGTAAAGAAACCAGGGCCTTGCTCGCGCCGGCGGAATCGCGATTTGCCATGCTCTCCACGACCTGCTGATGCAGGGGCAGCGAATGACTCTGCCCCTGCGGATTGTCGTCGGAAAGCCGAAAACTGATCACCAGCGCTGTCTCGATCAGCGCCGCCAGCGAACCGATCAATTCATTGCCGGACATGCGCAGGATCGCCTGATGAAACGCGAGGTCCGGCACCGCAAACCGCGCGCCATCATCGCCCGCCCGCTCCATATCGGCGAGCAGACCACGCAAATGCTCGATCTCTGCSGGAGTGGCGCGTTCGGCCGCCAGCGCACCAGCCGTCGGCTCGATCGCACGACGCAACTCGAAAAGCGAGCGGGCGTCTTCGGCTGTGGTTCTTCCGCCGTAGCGCCACAAGAGCACATCCGGATCGAGAAAATTCCAATCCTTGCGTGGACGCACGCGGGTGCCGATCTTCGGGCGCGATTCCACCATGCCCTTGCCTGCCAGGACCTTGATCACTTCACGCAGCACGGTGCGGCTCACTCCATGCGCGGCACTCCAATCATCCGCATTCGGCAACGGATCGCCGGGCAAAAGATCGCCTCGCACGATGCTCTGGCCGATCTCGTTGAGCACCCTCGTGTGAAGGCTGCTGCCGGTCATCCCCTCCATGCGCGATGGCGCCACGAAAGCCGCAGATCGAGCTTTCGCATTCTTCCTATTCTTCATACTATTCATACTATTGTCACATCGCTCCCCTATTACCGCCCTCATAGAACAGTCGCTTCAGTGACGTCAACTCACAATATACAAATAAACCCTAATACTCATGTTTAATTAGAATAAAAAACCAATAAATGGAAGCTTTATTATGGATTTACTGACAATATCTCGAGCCTAGATCTCGACTTTTATTTATTACTTCAGCGTATATATTTTCGAAAATCGAAAATGACGCGATTTATAAATCGAATATCGCAAATGTATAATCGCATTTTCGATAGGTTCGACTGCGCGCGCTGAACCAGCACGCGCCCCATTCTCCATGAAAGCATCGCGACCGACCGGCCCTCGAGGCCCGTCGATCGGATCACTGCGCTTTCATCACGCCGCCTTCACCGCCGCTGCCCGCATCAGGTCGGCGGTCCTTCTCGGCTGCGATCAGGCAGCCTTTGCCCTACGAAAAGGAAACTCGAAATGCCATTTATGACCAGAGGTCCCTCAACCAGGGCGCCCATGGCGCAAGCGGCAAGACCGCTCCTCCTCACCGCCCTCCTCTGTACGACGGCCATGCCCGCTTATGCCGTCGAGCCCTGGATCATGGTCGAGAAGTTTACATTCACCGATGATCCCATCACTTATCGCGGTCAGGGTGTGACGACCGACGGCAAGAACTGGTACTTTTCCGGCACGAACGCGCTGGACAAGGTGGACGGCAACTTCAACACGATAACGCGCGACAACAGTGCGATCGACCCGGCTCTCGCCAACCCGTTTGCCGGTGCGCCCAGAGGCCTCAACCATATCGGCGACATCGATTACGCCGACGGATACCTTTACATCTCGCTGGACACCAGCACCCGCGATCCCGTCACCGGCGAGAAATACAACACGCCGGTCTTTGCGATCTATAACGCGAGCGACATGACCTACACGGGCAAGTATTTCGCCCTGACCCCTCCGCACGGCACGCATGACGTTGCGAGCTGGGTGGCCGTGGATGCCAAGAAGGGCCTCCTCTACGGCATGGCCTATGACAATTCCACGGAGATCGCGGTCTACAATCTCTCCGACGGCTCCTTCAAGCAGTACATCCCCCTTTCGAGGACGATCGACCAGGCACAGGGCGGCAAGATCCTCGACGGCTGGATGTATTTCTCCACCGAAAGCGATACAAAATCGCTCTACCGCGCCAATCTGACGACAGGCGAAGTGGAAGAGATCGGCCAGCTCGACACTCCCGGCGACCAGGAAGTCGAGGGTCTCTCTTTCGGCTGGACCAAGGATGGCTGGTCGCTTTATGTCATCAACCGCGAACAGCCCGATCCGCTGCTCGACGAGTCCATCGGCTTCTATCGTTATCTGCGGCCCTACGGCAATGCGCTCTCCGGCGAGGTGCATTCCAGCGTCAAGGGCGCCTTCATCCAGGACAGCCTCTATCTCGACGATGCGGTCGGCCAGCGCCTCCGCTCAGCGTTCAGCGCAGTGGGCACGCCGACGTCGGAGGTCACCTCTTACGACGAGAACGGTTTGACAGGCGCGATCAGCAACACCGAAGGCCTCGCCATCTGGAGCCAGGCGATCGGCGCCAAGAGCACGACCGAGGGAGCGGGCTACGCCGCCGATTTCGACCACTCGACCGGCGGCATCGTCTTCGGCGCCGACGCGGCGGCCGGGACATGGCGTTTCGGGGCGATGGCCGGCTACAGCAATACCAGTTTCGATGTCGACGCCCGCACGTCATCCGGCTCGAGCGACAACGTCCATCTCGGTGTCTATGGCGGCACGCAATGGGGACCGCTCGGCTTCCGAACGGGCGTCTTCTATACTTCGCATGACATCAGCACCAAGCGCCATGTCGTGTTCCCAGCCTTCAACGAGACCCTGTCGGCCGACTACGACGCCCGCACCACCCAGGCTTTCGCGGAACTGGCCTACCGGATGGATTTTGAAGATACCGCTTTCGAGCCCTTCGCCAACCTCGCTTATGCCCGCCTGAAGAGCGACGCCTTCTCGGAAGAAGGCGGCACGATCGCAGCACTGTCAACCGGATCGTCCACTATGGACACCGCTTTCACCACGTTCGGCATTCGCGCTTCGACCGCTATCGATCTGCAGGATACCAAGGCGACCGTGCGCGGCATGCTCGGCTGGCGGCACGCCTATGGCGATGTCACGCCGAGCTCCAAGCTCGCCTTCAACACCGGCGCAAGCTTCGATTCCGTCGGTGCGCCGATTGCCGAGAATGCGCTGACCATGGAAGCCGGCCTGGACTTCAACCTCGCGAAAAACGCGACGATCGGCGCATCCTATGCCGGTCAGATCGCAGGCGAGACCCAGGATCATGCCTTGAAGGTCAATTTCAACGTGAGCTTCTGAGCCGGACCTGAAGTCCGCCGCAGGTCGCGCTCCGGACACCGTTGAAAAAAGACGCCGCAGCGCCTCCCGGGTGCCTGCGGCGTCTTCCGTTTGATACAGTCGGGCAGCACCTTCGTGCGCGGCCCACCAGCCTTACGACACTTTCCGGAGATCCCCGATGAGCCCAGATGCCAGCAACAACCTTGCGACCTATGCCAGCTATCCGAGCCTCCGAGGCCGAAGCGTGTTTATCACCGGCGGGGCGAGCGGCATCGGCGAAAGCCTCGTACGGCACTTCTGCGCCCAGGGCAGCCGGGTCGCCTTCGTCGACATTGCTGAGGAGAGCGGCCGTGAACTCGTCGGTGCGATAGAGGCTGATGGTCACACCGCACCGCTCTTTCTTGCCTGCGACCTGCGCGATATCGACTCGCTTAAGCGCGCGATCGCAAAAGCCGTCGCGCAGAACGGCCCGCTTCAGGTGCTCTGCAACAATGCCGGCAACGACGACCGACACCAGACAGAGGACGTGACCGTCGCCTATTGGGATGACCGCATGGCGATCAACCTACGCCATCAATTCTTCGCCGCTCAGGCCGCCCGGCCCTTCATGAAGGTGCTCGGCGGCGGCTCGATCATCAATTTCGGCTCGATCACCTGGATGGTGGGCGATCCGGATTGCCCGGCCTATGTGACGGCAAAAGCGGCGATCTGGGGGATGACGCGGGCGCTTGCACGGGAGTTCGGCCCCGAACGCATCCGCGTCAACTGCATGGTGCCCGGCTGGGTCATGACCGAGCGGCAGATGCGCCTGTGGCTGACGGAAGCCGGCGAACGACAGATCGCCGAGCGCCAGTGCCTGCCCGACAGGCTGCAGCCTTCCGACATCGCCCGCATGGCACTGTTTCTCGCCGCTGACGACAGCGCCATGTGCACCAGCCAGCAGTTCATCGTCGATGGCGGTTGGGTATGATCACCCAACCCGCTTAGTTCAGCGTGAAATTGAACTTGTAGCTCGCAGACAAGCCGATCAGGAACTGGTTCTTCGAACCTTTCTCGCGAACAAGGCTGCTATCCGCGGCCGGACCGGCAAGGCGCTTGTATTCCGCGAAGGCGCTCGTCGAGAGATTCTCCGTCGCATTCCAGGTCAGCGCTGTGCCTACGCCATAAGACTGCAGGCCGGCCGAGGGATCGTAGGGCGTCAGACCGCTTGCAGCCGCCTGCTGGTCGTTGACGCCGTAATAGGAGTCGAAATAGCCGCCCGTTGCGAAGGTGGCGCGCGGACCACCGGAAAGCTGCAGGTCGGGTGCGATATCGGTAAAGGCGTCGATCGCAACGTCGGCCACGAGGCCGTCATGGGAGCGGATGCCCTGACGAACTTCGGCGCGGGCGCGCAACCAGTCGGTCGGGTAGACTTCCGCGAAGCCGCCGATTTCGGCGCCCCACTTGACCTTCTTCAGGCCGCGCAGATCCTTGTCGTCGCCTTCGTCACGCTCCGGCACATAGCGGCCGACGATACCGGCGCGGAAGCCGCCATTGTCGACAAGAGCGAAGGAGGGATTGTCGTTGCGCGAGGAAAAGCGCGGGCCGGTGCCCTGCCGGCCGATCGAGATCAGCGGGCTGAACTTGAATTCGTTGCTCGACGCACCCTCGAACTTCGGTGCGGAAAAGCCTGATACGCCGACCTTCAAATACCAGTCGCCGGACCACCAGTGACCGCCTTCCTGGGCGGAGGCAGTGCCGAAAGAGGCAAGGGCAATAACTAAAGAGATCGATACGACTGATCGATTAAACACATCCGCACTCCAGAAAACGCAATACAAGAACGGCCGCGGACGGCGGCGATCGGTACATTTATAGAGAGGGTGTTACCTCATTCTTAACCAAGAGAGCGAGATCGAGGGGATCGGAAATTACTTCTGGTTCCAGCGGCGGATGACCGGTTCCGTCAGATCGTGCTCGTAGCCGAGAACGCTGATGCTCGTCGTATCGAGAATAAAGCGCGAGCCGTCTTCCGGCGGCAGGCCGAGCCAGCGCGCGCCGAGCACGCGCAGGAAATGCGAGCTCGAAAAGATCAGGACCGGCGCATTGAGTTGGCGCAGTTCGGCGATGATGCGATCCGCCCGGGCGCCGATATCCTTTACGGCTTCTCCATCCGGGCAACCATCGCGGAAAAGCTGCCAGCCGGGGCGCTTCGAGAGGATTTCCCTGGTCGTAATGCCCTCATAGGCACCGTAATCCCATTCGGCGAGATCGGGCTTGATGATCGCCCCCTCCCCGAACCCGGAGAGCGTGCAGGTGTTGCGCGCCCGTTGGGAGGGACTGGACCAGACGGCGGAGACGGAAAGACCTGCGAGCCGCGGAGCGAGCGCGCGGGCCGCCGCCTCGCCATTGGCGGTGAGCGGAATATCGCTGCGGCCGGTGTGCTGGCCGGATAGCGACCATGCCGTTTCGCCGTGGCGCACGAGGGTGATTTCTGGAAATGCGCTGCTCATGTCCGTCTCTCCAAAAGAAAAAACGCGGCCGAGCCGCGCTTTTGATGTCAGAAGGTGAACTTCTCCAGGGGTGGCCGCGTCGCCTCGAATTCCTTCAGCTTCGCCTCGTTCTCCGGAATATAGTTCCGGTTATCGGGCGTCGCGAACTGGTTCTTGGTGATCTGGATCTGCTCGATGAAGAGTTCGTCCCAGCGGAAGCCGATCTCGGAACCGGCCAGATAGAACTCCCACATGCGGAAGAAGTTCTCGTCKTAAAGTGCGACGGCTTCCGCCTTGCGGGCCACGAAGCGCTCCCGCCAGTGGCGCAGCGTATAGGCGTAATGCAGCGGCAGCACTTCGACATCGCGGGTCAGCAGTCCAGCCTTTTCGACCGGCACCAGCGTCTCGGCGATCGAGGGAATATAGCCTTGCGGGAAGATGTACTTCTCGATGAAGGCGTTTGTGGCAAAGCTCGGCTTCGGACGCGCGATCGAATGCAGCAGCATGATGCCGTTGTCATCCAGGAGCTCATGCACCTTCTTGAAGAAGCTGCCGTAATTGCCGATGCCGACATGTTCGAACATGCCGACCGAGACAATGCGGTCGAACTTCCTGCCGGTCAGGTAGCGATAGTCCTGCAGCTCGAAGCGGACACGATCGGCAAGGCCGCGTGCCTGCGCCCGTTCACGTGAGATCTTCAGCTGCTCTTCGCTGAGCGTGATGCCGGTGACATCGAGGCCGGGCGTCGATTCCGCCAGATACATCGCCATCCCGCCCCAGCCCGAACCGATCTCCAGCACTCGCTGGTTCGGCTGCGGCATAAGCTTTGCCGCGATATGGCGCTTCTTGGCAACCTGCGCCTCCTCCAGGCTGATATCAGGCGGATCGAAATAGGCGCAGGAATACTGCCAGTCCTCATCAAGGAAGAGCTCGAAGAGCTTTTCGGAGAGGTCGTAATGGTGGGCGACATTACGCTTGTTATGGTTGACCGGCATGCGGCTCTTTAATTGCTGCATGGCGATGCGCCCCATCAGCAGGGCAGCCATCTTGAAATCGAAGATTYCGTTGGTGGTGTTCTGCTTCACCAGAGAGAGAAAGTCGTAAATGTTGCCCTGTTCGAGAATGAACCGGCCTTCCATATACATTTCGCCGAGCTTCAGCGTCGGATCGCGACGGATCGCATCCTCGGCTTCCTGATCGGCAAGACGAACGGCAACCGGATTACCGGTGCCATTGCCAATCGTGTGGGTCTCGCCATTGGCAAGAGTAAGGGCCAAAGAACCCTTTCGGACAATTTTTTGGACAATCGATAAGAATGCCGACGCCATGGACGCCTCGCAAATGTGACAGGATGGTCACATCAACTTAATAGCTCTTCGCTGCCTTACAAGCGCCGGATTTAGCACTCCGCAAATTCAATTGCCAAAGTGTGACATTTTTGCAAACTTGAGGGCTAAGCCCTTATTTTCGCTTCATGGCTTCAGCAAGCGCCGCGCCGAAGGCGCCCTGGCTCTGCGGCTTCGCCGATGCGGGACGGCGGTCCTGCTGCGGAGGCGAGCCTGCATTTCCGCGCGACTCACCACGCGGAGAACCCGTCGGAGCGCCGTCATCCTTGCGCATCGAAAGGCCGATGCGCTTGCGTTTTACATCGACTTCGACGACGCGAACCTTGACCACATCGCCCGCCTTCACGATTTCGTGAGGATCCTTGATGAAGCGGTCGGCAAGCTGCGAAACATGTACCAGGCCATCCTGATGCACGCCGATATCGACGAAGGCGCCGAAGGCCGCGACATTGGTGACGGTGCCTTCCAGCACCATGCCCGGCTTCACGTCGCTGATTTCATCGATGCCTTCCGCGAAGGTCGCAGTCTTGAAGCTCGGGCGCGGGTCGCGGCCCGGCTTRTCCAGCTCGGCAATGATATCCTTGACCGTCGGCAAGCCGAACTTCTCGTCGATAAACTTGCGTGGATCGAGCGCCTTCAGGGCGGCGCTGTCGCCCATCAGCGACCGCAGATCACGGCCGCAAGCGGCGACGATCTTCTTTGCCACGCCATAGGCTTCCGGATGCACGGAAGAGGCATCGAGCGGCTCCTTGCCGTCACGGATGCGCAGGAAGCCCGCCGCCTGCTCGAAGGTGCGCTGGCCGAGGCGGGCGACCTTCAACAGATCCTTGCGGCTTTCGAAAGCGCCGTTCTCGTCGCGATGCAGAACGATCGCATCGGCGATCGAGCGTCCGAGACCGGAAACGCGCGCCAAGAGTGGCGCGGAAGCGGTGTTGAGATCGACGCCAACGGCATTCACGGCATCTTCCACGACTGCATCGAGCGAGCGGGAGAGCTTCGTCTGATCGACATCATGCTGATACTGACCGACGCCGATCGATTTCGGCTCGATCTTGACGAGCTCGGCCAGCGGATCCTGCAGGCGGCGGGCGATGGAGACGGCGCCGCGCAGCGAAACGTCGAGCTGCGGGAATTCTGCAGCAGCGGTTTCCGAGGCTGAATAGACCGAAGCACCGGCTTCCGAAACGATGACCTTGGTGGGCTTCGGCGCCGGAAGTGCCGCCAGCATATCGGCCACCAGCTTTTCCGTCTCGCGGCTGCCGGTGCCGTTGCCAATCGCAATCAGATCGACATTGTGCTTGCGAATGAGGGAGGCAAGCTCGGCCTGCGTGCCACGCACATCATTCTTCGGCGGGAACGGATAGACGGTGGTCGTATCGAGCAGCTTGCCGGTACCGTCGATGATCGCGACCTTGACGCCGGTGCGGATGCCCGGATCGAGGCCCATCGTAGCGCGGGAGCCGGCGGGTGCTGCCAGCAGCAGATCCTTGAGATTGCGGGCAAAAACGTGGATCGCCTCTTCCTCCGCCCTTTCGCGCAGTTCGCGCATCAGGTCGAGCGAAAGAGACATGGAAAGCTTCACGCGCCAAGTCCAGCTTGCGACATCCATCAGCCAGCGATCGCCGGGGCGGCTGGCGCCAATCTCGTAGGCGGCGGCGATCATGCGCTCGACCGGCTTGTTCGGCGAGGCGATCTCGGCATCCGCCTCGATCGTCAGCGTCAGCACCTCCTCGTTCCAACCGCGCAGCATGGCAAGCGCGCGGTGGCCGGGCGCGGTCGCCCAACGTTCGGAATGATCGAAATAGTCGGAGAATTTTTCGCCGGTCGCCTGCTTGCCATCCACGACCCTGGCCTTGAGAAGGGCTGCACCGCGCATATGGGCGCGCAGCTTGCCGAGCAGGTCGGCATTTTCCGCAAAACCTTCCGCAACGATGTCACGCGCGCCTTCGAGTGCCGTCTTCACGTCGGGCACGTCGGCGGTGATGGAAGCTTCGGCCAGTGCTGCCGGCTCCTTGCTGCGGTCAGCGAGGATGGCTTCTGCAAGCGGACCGAGGCCGCGCTCGCGGGCAATCTCGGCGCGGGTGCGGCGCTTCGGCTTGTAGGGAAGATAGAGGTCCTCAAGCTCGGCCTTGGTCGTGGCGGCGGTGAGCTTCCCCATCACCTCCGCGCTCATCTTGTCCTGGCCGGTGATGGATCCGATGATCGCATCGCGGCGGGCTTCGAGCTCACGCAGATAGACGAGACGCTCGGCCAGCGTGCGGAGTTGCGTATCATCCAGCCCGCCCGTCACTTCCTTGCGGTAGCGCGCGATGAACGGCACCGTCGAGCCCTCGTCCAGCAGCTCGATCGCCGCCTTGGCCTGATCGGGCCGGGCGTTGATTTCGGCGGAGATACTTGCTGCGAGCGAACGAAGATCAGCGGCCATGAGATTTCCTGCACTTATTAGGGTTGGCGGACCATAGCGGCGAAAAGCGGCAAGGCAATGCCTGCCGCCGCTTTCCACAGCGCAAGACAGCCCTTGGGCCGATTTAAGCATGACGACTGAGGCACAATTGAGCTTTCTTCTTCCTGTTTTTGCGGTTGTGCAGATGCGGCATTCTTTGGTAGCAGAGGCGACCATTTTGGATCGCCCTGCCCTGCGGGCGCTAGGAAAAGAGTACCATGCCGAACCTGCTTCTCGAACTTCGCTCCGAAGAGATCCCCGCCCGCATGCAGCGCAAGGCCGCCGGCGATCTCAAGAAGCTCTTGACCGATGCACTGGTGGAAGCAGGACTGACCTATGAGGGTGCGCGCGAATACTGGACGCCGCGCCGCCTGACGCTCGACATTCACGGCCTGACGGCACGCTCCGCCGATATCCGCGAAGAGCGCAAGGGACCGCGCACCGACGCCAACGAAAAGGCGATCGAAGGCTTCCTGCGCGGCGCCGGCCTTTCCTCCGTGTCCGAAACACAGGTCGTCAGCGATCCTAAGAAGGGCGATTTCTACGTCGCCGTCATCTCCAAGCCCGGTCGCGGCGCTGAAGATATCATCGCCGACGTGATGCCCGGTATCATCAAGGATTTCCCGTGGCCGAAGTCGATGCGCTGGGGCAAGGCCTCCTCGCAGCCAGGTTCACTGCGCTGGGTTCGCCCGCTGCAGTCGATCGTCTGCACCTTCGGCACCGAACATGAAGAAACGGTCGTCATTCCCTTCGAAATCGACGGCATCGTCGCTTCCAACGTGACCTACGGCCACCGCTTCCATGCGCCCGAAGCCATCACCGTCAAGCGCTTCGACGATTACGTCGCGAGCCTCGAAAAGGCGAAGGTCATCCTCGATGCAGAGCGGCGCAAGGACATCATCCTGCATGACGCCCGCGACATCGCCTTTGCGAGCGGGCTGGAACTGGTCGAGGACGAGGGCCTGCTGGAAGAAGTCTCCGGCCTCGTCGAATGGCCGCAGGTGCTGATGGGCTCCTTCGAGGAGGACTATCTTTCGATCCCGTCGGAGATCATTCGCCTAACCATCAAGACCAACCAGAAGTGCTTCGTCACTCGCAAACAGGGTGAAGAGACGCTTTCGAACAAGTTCATTCTCGTCTCGAATATCCAGGCGACGGATGGCGGCAAGGAAATCGTTCACGGCAACGGCAAGGTCGTGCGCGCGCGCCTGTCGGACGCGCTGCATTTCTGGAAGCGCGACCAGGGCAATCTGCCGGACCTCGAAACGCTGGAAGCTTCCGCCAAGAAATTCGGCCTCGACCTTTCCAAGCCGCTCGACCAGCGCATGGCCAAGCTCGATGCACTAAACGTCACCTTCCATGCCAAGCTCGGTACACAGGGAG
This sequence comes from Rhizobium sp. 05L429, assembly GCF_056397645.1. Classification (NCBI taxonomy): domain Bacteria; kingdom Pseudomonadati; phylum Pseudomonadota; class Alphaproteobacteria; order Hyphomicrobiales; family Rhizobiaceae; genus Rhizobium; species Rhizobium sp. 05L429. The sequence continues at coordinate 144,061 of NZ_JBFTNV010000016.1, forward strand.
ATCGCGTCGAACGCATCCGGGCAATGGCCGCCAAGATCGCCATGCCTGTTGGCGCCGACTACAAGGTGGTGGATCGCGCCGCCGTTCTCTGCAAGGCGGACCTGCGCACCGAAGCTGTCGGCGAATTCCCGGAACTGCAAGGCGTGATGGGTCGCAAGTATGCGGCGCTGCAGGGCGAAGACATTTCCGTTTCCACCGCGATCGAAGACCATTACAAGCCGCAGGGTCCGTCCGACCGCGTTCCCGACGACAAGGTGGCGATATCAGTAGCGCTGGCCGACAAGCTCGATACGCTCATCGGTTTCTGGGCAATCGACGAGAAGCCTACCGGCTCGAAGGACCCGTTTGCGCTTCGCCGTGCGGCGCTCGGCATCATCCGCATCCTGCTAGAAAAGCGCGCCCGCGTGACGCTTTTGCCGCGCATCATCTCGCATATGCAGCGTATCGATATGGATATCGGCGCCAATGTTGCCATCGATGACCTGTCGCGGCAGTTCGATCTGCTTTCCTTCTTCCACGACCGCCTGAAGGTCTATCTGCGCGAACAGGGCGCGCGTCACGATCTCATTGATGCGGTGCTGACGCCTGAGGCCGACGACCTCCTGATGGTTGCCCGCCGGGTAGAGGCACTGACGGCCTTCATCACGTCAGAGGACGGCATCAATCTGCTTGCCGGCACCAAGCGCGCCACACAGCTTCTGGCCGCCGAGGAGAAGAAGGGCACCGTGGTTGCCGATGGCGTTTCGAGCGCGCTCTTGAAGCTCGACGCCGAGAAGGAACTGTTCGCCGCCATCACCAAGGCTTCGTCGGAAGCTGCCGGCGCCGTTGCGCATGAAGACTTCCGCTCGGCGATGGAAGCGCTGTCGAAGCTGCGCGCTCCCGTCGACCGCTTCTTCACCGATGTGCTGGTCAATGACGAGGATGCCGCGATCCGCGCCAACCGTCTCGCTCTGCTGCGGATGATCCGTGCGGCGACCGGAACGGTTGCAGACTTTTCGAAGATCGCCGGCTGAGCCAGCCGATAACAAAAATGGGGCCTTCCGGCCCCATTTTGCTTTGCGCTCATCGTTCCTTTCGCATCTTGGCGATGGTCAGGGTTTCGCCGRCTCGGCCATAACCGCCATCGACGACTTCATCGACCAGAACCATTGTGTAGGGGCGAACGCCCTCTCCGAAAAAATCGACGAACATGGCCGTCGTCCTGAGGATGATATCCTCCTTCTGCTCTGCAGTCAGAGTACCCTCGGGAAACTTGTAGTTTGCGAATGGCATGATGAACTCCTGCCTGGTTTGCGTTGCGACCCGGCAAGCCTAACGGCATGAGGAACATGCTTGAAATTGATATCAAGTATATGCATTCATCCATGTCATGGATTTACACGGCATCGATCTCAATCTGCTTGTCGCCTTCGACGCCTTGATGAAGGAGCGCAGCGTAACGAAGGCCGGCATCCGCATCGGCCGGACGCAGCCGGCCATGAGTGCTGCGCTGGCGCGATTGCGCGGTCTTCTGAAAGACGAGCTGCTGGTGCGTGGACCGCAGGGTCTACAGCCGACGCCGCGAGCTCTTGATCTCGCCGAGCCGCTGTCGCGGGCGCTTGCCGAGATCCAGCGCACCCTCGATTTCACCCAGGCATTCGACCCCTCGACCTCATCTGCCGCCTTCACGGTCGGCCTCTCCGATCACCCGACCTTCGCGCTTCTGCCGCAGCTCGTTGCCCGGCTGGCCGAGGCGGCTCCGAGTGCCACGTTGCATGTCAGGAATTTCAGTGCCCGTGATGACGCCATCGATCTGCTGGATGCCGGAGAGGTCGATGTAACGGTCGGCGTGCCCTCGACCAAGACGGGCCGCATTCTGACCCAGTCGCTATTCGAAGAGCGCTTCATCTGCATTGTCAGGAAAGATCATCCGACGGCGAAGAACCCGCTGGATCTCGATGCTTTTCTGGCTCTGCCGCACCTGTTGGTCTCGCCGGAGAACGAGCGCTTCGGCCATGTCGATGCGGCGCTGGCGAAAAAAGGGCTTCAACGGCGGCTCGCGCTGACCCTTCCCAATATGTATGCCGCGCCGCTGCTGATCGCCCGCTCGGATATGATTGCCACCTTGATGGCTGGCGTCGTGGCGGCCTCGGGCCATTTGGACGAACTCGTCTTGCTGGAGCCGCCCCTCTCGCTCGGCAGCATCCCCTTTGTCATGTCATGGCATCGGCGCAACGATACCCATCCAGCGCAGCGCTGGTTCCGGACGTGCATTTCCGATGCGGCGCCGAGCATGGGGCGCTTTCCGAGCATCTTCGCACAAAAGAACACGGCCGCCGGGGAAACCGGCGGCCGCTAATATTTTGGTGATGAAAAGGCCTGATGTCTGCGCGCCGTCTTTAAGCGGCGCGGCGACCCTGATGCATGGCGGGGGCGACACCGGTAGAGCTGATGCGGAAGCCTCTGATAAGGCCGAGCAGTTCGTCGGTGTCGGCAGCCAGCGTTTCGGCCGATGCCGTGGTCTCTTCGGCCATGGCGGCGTTCTGCTGGGTGGCGGCATCGAGCTGGTTCATCGAGGACGAGATCGAGCGCAGCGTCGTATCCTGTTCGGAGGCGCTGTGGGCGATCTTGGCGACGATCTCGTTGGCAGCCTTGATCTGGTCGGAGATGCGCTTCAGCGCTTCGCCTGCCTCGCCGACGAGACGGACACCATGGTCGACYTGGCTGGAAGAACGGGCGATCTGATCCTTGATCTCCTTGGCAGCAGCGGCAGAGCGCTGGGCCAGTTCGCGCACTTCCTGGGCGACGACGGCAAAGCCCTTGCCGCTTTCGCCGGCACGCGCTGCCTCGACACCAGCGTTGAGCGCCAGCAGGTTCGTCTGGAAAGCGATCTCGTCGATGACGCCGATGATCTTGGTGATCTCAGACGAGGACTTTTCGATGCCGCTCATGGCTTCGATGGCCTGGGTGACGATCGCATCGCTGTGGGTGGCTTCGGTCGAGACCGAGTGAACCCGCTTGCTGGCTTCATGGGCACCGTCGGCCGTCTGGCGGACGGCAACGGTCAGCTCATCGAGAGCAGCCGAGGTTTCTTCCAGGCTTGCGGCCTGGCGCTCGGTGCGCTGCGACAGTTCGTTGGAGGCGCGGCGGATTTCTTCCTTGGCCACGCCGATATCACCGCCCTTGGCGCTGACCTGGGCCATGGCGGCCTCCAGATGCGAGAGCGCATCGTTGAAGTTGTCGCGCAGGGCCGCATACTTCTGGCCGATATCGGCGCAGCGCACCGTCAGGTCGCCGCGGGCGATCTGCTCAAGCGCCTGGCCGATGGTGCTGACGACGCGAGCCTGAACGGTCGCCTCGTCCTGCTGATGACGCTGGTTGCTTTCGCGCTCGCTTTCGAGAGCCAGTTGCTGGGCAGCCTCGCGATCGGACATCGCGTGGCGTTCCCGGATCTTTTCCTGCAGCGACTGCGTCGCCTTCGCCATCATGCCGACTTCGTTGTTCATGCCGGTATGCGGGATATCAAGGGAAACATTCTCGTCGGCAACCGCCTGAAGCGCGTTGTGCACGTCCTTCAACGGGTTCGATATGCCGCGGATGACGAGGTAAGCAGCTACAATTGCGAGGAAGAACAAAACGATGCTGCCTGATAGCGCGGACAGAATCTTGTCGTTCACCTGGGCATCGAGATCGTCCATGTAAACGCCGGTGACGACGACGACCTTCCAGGGGTCGAAGGCCAGCGCATAGGCGGTCTTGCGATAATCGCCAACGGGCTGGCCCGGTTTGGCTGTGGAATAATATTCGACGAGACCACCGCCCTGCTGCCCGACCTTGACCAGCTCTTCGCGATAGAGCTTGCCCTTGCTGTCCGGCTGCCCCTTGTTGGTCTGGCCAATTTTCGAGGCGTCATAGTGGAACATCATCTGGATGTCGTAGCTATAGCCGAAGAAATAGCCATCGGGGTCGTATTTCATGGCGTTGAGCGTGGTGTAGGCCTGCTTCTGGGCGTCTTCCAGCTTCATTTCGCCTGAAGTCACCTTCGCCTGATAGAGCTTGAGAACAGAGACCGCGGACTGGACCTCCGAACGCAGCATGTCATAGCGTTCCTTGTAGATCGCATTGACCGAGGAGCGGACCTGGAAGGTGGTTGCAATCGCAAACGCGACCATCAGGCCAATAACCAGCAAGATAAGCTGCTTCGATATTTTCAAATTCTTCATGATACCTCGCAACAGGAATGGGGCTGCATTCCGGTGCGGTTTTATACCGCCTGTGCGAGCGCGCCGGATGAGGGCGACGCATCTACTGCTGCTTAAGAGAACATGCTGCGACCGGTTAGCTACGATTGGCATTCATCCTATAATAAAGCTTTAATTTTATTAGATTTTGGACAAAATTTCCCTATAAATCGGGGGGTGTGCCAAAAGCAAAACCGCCGGATTTTCATCCGGCGGCCGCTAATATTTTGGTGATGAAAAGGCCTGATGTCTGCGCGCCGTCTTTAAGCGGCGCGGCGACCCTGATGCATGGCGGGGGCGACACCGGTAGAGCTGATGCGGAAGCCTCTGATAAGGCCGAGC
>NZ_JBFTNV010000017.1:0-138469 GCF_056397645.1 Rhizobium sp. 05L429
CGACCTGCAGCGCGACATGAAGCATCCCGAACGCCTCTTCGTCGCCCATCCCTATAATCCCGTCTATCTGCTGCCGCTGGTGGAGATCGTCGGCGGCGAGAAGACMTCGAAAGCGACCATCGAGGCAGCGATGGAGCGCCTGGCTCCGATCGGCATGAAGGGGGTCCACATCGCAAAGGAGATCGAAGCCTTCGTCGGCGACCGGCTGCTGGAGGCGCTCTGGCGCGAAGCGCTCTGGCTCATCCATGACGATATCTGCACCGTCGAGACGCTCGACGACGTCATCCGCTATTCCTTCGGACTGCGCTGGGCGCAGATGGGCCTGTTCCAGACCTAYCGCATCGCCGGCGGCGAGGCKGGCATGCGCCATTTCCTCGCCCAGTTCGGGCCATGCCTTGCCTGGCCTTGGACGAAGCTTACCGACGTCGTCGATCTCGACGAAGCGCTGATCGAGAAGATCGGAAAACAGTCCGACGAACAGGCTGCCGGCCTTTCAATCCGCGCACTGGAGCGCATCCGCGACGAAAACCTCGTCGGCATCCTGCAGGCGCTGAAGGCTGGAAACGACGGCAAGGGTTGGGGCGCTGGCGAGTTGCTGAAGGATTTCGAACGTGCCCTCTGGGCCGCAGGCGGCGGGAAAACCACTGCTGCCGATCCTACAGAGCCCCTGAAGCTCGTCGAGACGAAGGTAAGCCCCGCCTGGGTCGACTATAATGGCCATATGACGGAGCATCGCTACCTGCAGGTCTTTGGCGACACCTCCGACGCGCTCTTGCGCCTGATCGGGGTCGATCTTGCCTATGTCGAGGCCGGGCAGAGCTACTATACGGTCGAGACCCATATCCGCCATCTCGGCGAGGCAAAGCTCGGGCAGGCCATCCATTCGACATGCCAGATCCTCGCAGTCGATGAGAAGCGGCTGCACCTCTTCCACACGATCTGCGACACCGAGAGCGGCGCCGTGCTCGCCTCTGCCGAGCAGATGCTGCTGCATGTCGATACCGGCGCCGGCAAGGCGACCCCAGCGCCATCACACGTGCTCGACAAGGCGAATGCTATTGCGGCGGCTCACTCAACGCTGCCTCCCCCGGAAGGCGCCGGCCGCCATGTCGGTCCGAAACGGTAAGGAGATCAGCATGGATTTCGGCCTCAGCGAAGAACAGGAAATGATCGTCGAGACGGTCCGCGGCTTCGTCGAAACCGAAATCTATCCGTATGAAAACGAAGTCGAGCGCACCGGCATCGTCCCGCCGGATCTCGCCGTTGAGATCCGGCGCAAGTGCATCGATCTCGGTTTCTATGCCTGCAATTTCCCCGAAGAGGCTGGCGGCGCCGGCCTCGACCATGTCACCTTCACGCTGGTCGAGCGTGAGCTTGGCCGCGGCTCAATGGCGCTGACGGTCTTTTTCGGCCGTCCCTCTGGCATCCTGATGGCCTGCAATAAGGAGCAGCGCGAACGCTATYTCCTGCCTGCCGTCCGCGGCGAGAAGATCGACGCGTTGGCGATCACCGAGCCCGATGCCGGCTCCGACATGCGCGGCATGAAATGCACCGCTCGCAGCAACGGCAGCGATTTCGTGCTCAATGGCACCAAGCATTTCATTTCGCATGCCGATGCCGCCGATTTCATCATCGTCTTTGCCGCAACCGGCGAGGAGGAAACGCCAAAGGGCCTTAAGAAGAAGATCACCGCATTTCTGGTCGACCGCGGCACGCCGGGCTTCGAAATTCTCAAAGGCTATGATTCTGTCTCCCACCGCGGCTATCAAAATTGTACCCTGAGCTTTGCCGACTGCCGTATTCCGCAGTCCCAGGTGCTTGGCGAACTCCATCGCGGTTTCGAGCTTGCCAACCAGTGGCTCTATGGCACGCGGCTGACGGTCGCCGCCACCTGCGTCGGCCGGGCGCGCCGCGTCTTCGACATGGCTTTGTCCTATGCCGCCGAGCGCAAGCAGTTCGGCAGGCCGATCGGCGCCAACCAGGGCGTCTCCTTCAAGCTTGCCGACATGATCACGGAGATCGACGCAGCCGACTGGCTGACGCTTTCGGCGGCATGGCGCCTGGATGCCGGCCTGTCCTCCGATCGCGAAATCGCGTCGGCCAAGCTCTACGCCTCTGAAATGCTTGCCCGCGTCACGGATGAGACGATCCAGATCTATGGCGGCATGGGCCTGATGGACGACCTGCCGCTCGCCCGCTTCTGGCGTGATGCACGTGTCGAGCGCATCTGGGACGGCACATCGGAGATCCAGCGGCATATCATCAGCCGCGATCTCCTGCGGCCTCTGGGAGCGTAGCCGATGACGTCCCGCCCGCTCGAGCGCCTGTTCAGACCACAAACGATCGCCGTCTTCGGTGGCCGTGAGGCGCGCCGGGTGATCGAACAGTGCGACCGGATGGGGTTTGCGGGTGAGATCTGGCCCGTTCATCCGACGCTCGACGAGGTCCTCGGACGGCGCTGTTACAAGAACGTTTCCGAACTGCCCTCTCCGCCAGACGCGGCCTTCGTCGGCGTCAACAGAACATTGACCATCGAGATCGTCCGCAGYCTGTCGGCGGCTGGCGCCGGCGGCGCAGTCTGTTATGCCTCGGGCTTCAGCGAGGCCGTGGCGGAACTTGCCGATGGCGCCGACCTGCAAAAGGCGCTGATTGCCGCTGCAGGCGATATGCCGATCCTTGGGCCGAACTGCTACGGCTTCATCAACGGCCTCGACGGCGCGCTGCTCTGGCCCGACCAGCACGGCATGGCGCGTGTCGATCGCGGCGTGGCGATCCTGACCCAATCGTCGAATATAGCGCTCAACCTGACCATGCAGACACGTGGTCTGCCGATCGCCTATGTCGTAACGGCAGGCAACCAGGCGCAAACTTCGCTGTCCGACGTCGCCTGTGGCCTGCTTTCCGACCCCCGCGTGACGGCGCTTGGCCTGCATATCGAAGGCTTTGGAGATCCAGCAGCGCTCGAACGGCTCGCCACTACCGCCCGCCTGACGCGAAAGCCTGTCGTCGTGCTGAAAGTCGGCAAGTCCGAACAGGCAAGGCAGGCAACGCTCTCCCACACCGCATCGCTTGCCGGTGGCGATGCACTGGCCGATGCGGTGCTTGCCCGCCTAGGCCTGGGTCGCGTCGAAACGCTGCCGGCGCTGCTTGAAACACTCAAGCTCCTGCATGTCGCCGGCCCGCTGCCAGGCCCTTCAATCTCCTCGATGAGCTGTTCGGGTGGCGAGGCCTCGTTGATGGCGGATGCCGCAATCGGGCGCGCCGTCACGTTCCGGGACCTCGAACCCGAGCAATTGCCGCGTCTGAGACGCATACTTGGCGATATGGTGACACTCTCCAATCCGCTCGACTACCACACGTTTGTGTGGGGTGATCTTGCGCGCCAGAAAGAGGCTTTCACTGCCATGTTCGAGGGCAGCTACGCCCTTAATCTCGTCGTGCTCGATTTTCCCCGCACCGACCGGTGCAGTACAGCCGACTGGGTGACGACGGCGGATGCCGTCATTGCCGCCGCCTCTGCGACAGGTGCGCTCGCCGGGATCCTGGCGACCCTACCCGAGACCATGCCGGAAGCCGTTGCCAGCCGCCTGATCGCCGAAGGCGTCGTTCCCTTCTGCGGCATCGATGAAGCCCTGATTGCTGCGGAAGTCGCAGCCGGTATCGGCCGTGCTTGGCGCAAACCACCTCCTCTGCCGCTTCTCGATGTGTCATCCGTTGAAGGCGCAATCGAAACGCTGACGGAGGCCGATGCCAAGGCCGAACTCAACCTCGCCGGCCTTCGGATACCCAAAGGCCTGATTGCAAGCTCGCCCCTTCAGGCGGCAGACTGCGCTGAGCGGATCGGTTTCCCCGTCGTCCTGAAAGCTCTGGGCATCGCCCACAAGACAGAGGCTGGCGCAGTCGCACTCAACCTGAAGGATGCAAAGGCCGTATCGGATGCCGCATCGGCGATGGCCGCGACAAGCCGTTTTCTGGTCGAGCAGATGGTTGACCAACCCGTCGCCGAGCTGATTGTCGGCGCCTCCCGAGACCCGGTCTTCGGATTATCACTGACGCTTGGCGCCGGCGGGATTTTTGTCGAATTGCTGGAGGATTCCGTCATTTTGCCGTTGCCGACGACGAGAGCGGAGATTTCCGAGGCAATTGCACGCCTGAAGATCGCAAAACTGATCGATGGCTATCGTGGACGCCCGAGAGGCGACCTCGAGGCGACCGTAACGGCTGTCGCACGGGCGGCAGATTATGTCGTAATGAATGCGGCACGGCTGGAGGAACTGGACATTAATCCATTGTTGGTTCTTCCCGAAAGTCGCGGCGTTGYCGCAGTCGATGCCCTGATCCGGCGAAGGAGGTAGCATAGGTTGAGCGACCCCATTCGCACCCGACAGGTTGGCGCAGTGCTGGAAGTCATCATCGATCGGCCGAAGGCAAATGCCATCGACCTTGCCACCAGCCGCGCCATGGGACTGATATTCCGTGATTTCCGCGACGACCCTACGCTGCGCGTGGCGATCATCTCCGGCGCGGGCGAGAAATTCTTCTGTGCCGGATGGGACCTGAAGGCAGCCGCTGCAGGCGACGCGGTCGACGGCGATTATGGTGTCGGCGGTTTCGGCGGGCTGCAGGAACTGCGCGATCTCAACAAGCCGATCATCTGTGCTGTCAACGGCATCTGTTGCGGCGGCGGGCTGGAGATCGCGCTCTCGGCCGACCTGATCCTAGCAGCCGAGCATACGACCTTCGCCCTTCCGGAAATCCGCTCCGGCACGGTTGCCGACGCCGCTTCGGTGAAGCTGCCGAAGCGCATTCCCTATCATATCGCCATGGACATGCTTTTGACCGGCCGCTGGCTTGACGTCCAGGAGGCGCATCGCTGGGGTTTCGTCAACGAAATCCTGCCAACGGACAAGCTGATGGAGCGGGCCTGGGATCTTGCCCGCCTGCTCGAAAGCGGACCGCCGCTCGTCTATGCGGCAATCAAGGAAATCGTGCGTGAATCGGAGGGCTCGACCTTCCAGACTGCCATGAACAAAATCACCAAACGGCAGTTTGCAACGGTCGACAGTCTCTATTCGAGCGAGGACCAATTGGAAGGCGCACGGGCTTTCGCCGAGAAACGAAGCCCTAACTGGAAAGGACGCTAACAAGGCGGCGGCAACCGCATCGTCTTCCCGCAAGCGTACGGGCACCACGAACGGAAGAGGAAACCGCGCGTGGATCATGCCCAAAATCGAAGTCAACGCACCATAAGAAGGAGAAGGGGAATGAACGACTACACGAAATATCTCTCAAGCCGGGTGACCGCCGGCGGCCTCAGCCGCCGCGAATTCCTGGGACGTGCCATGGCAGCCGGCCTGACGCTTGCTGTTGCCGACAAGCTCTTTACCGAAAGTGCCGAAGCCGCCGAACCGAAGCGCGGCGGTCATCTGAAGCTTGGCCTGGAGGGCGGAGCTGCAACCGACTCCAAGGATCCGGCGAAATTCCTGTCACAGTTCATGTTCTGCGTCGGTCGCTGCTGGGGCGACATGCTGGTTGAATCCGACCCGCTGACGGGTGCCGCGGTGCCGGCGCTTGCCGAATCCTGGGAGCCGTCGAAGGATGCGGCGATCTGGACCTTCAAGATCCGCAAGGGCGTCAAGTTCCACAATGGCAAGGAACTGACGATCGATGATGTGGTCGCGACCCTCAAGCGTCATACTGACAAGGCATCGGAATCCGGCGCGCTCGGCGTTCTCGGCTCGATCAAGGAAATCAAGGCGGACGGCGCCGACCTTGTTCTGACGCTGTCTGAAGGCAATGCCGACATGCCGCTGCTTTTGACCGACTATCATCTGGTCATCCAGCCGAACGGCGGTGCGGACGATCCGCTCGCCTCGATCGGCACCGGCCCCTACAAACTGACGAGCTTCGAGGCGGGCGTGCGCGCCACCTTCGAGAAAAACGCCGACGACTGGCGCACCGATCGTGGCTATGTCGATTCCGTCGAAATCATCGGGATGAACGATGCCACGGCGCGCATCGCCGCACTTTCGTCCGGCCAGGTGCACTACATCAACCGCGTCGATCCGAAGACTGTCGATCTGCTGAAGCGCGCTCCGACTGTCGAAATCCTTTCGACTGCCGGGCGTGGCCACTACGTCTTCATCATGCATTGCGACAAGGCACCGTTCGACAATAACGACCTGCGCCTCGCGCTCAAATACGCCATGGACCGTGAAACCATGGTGCAGAAGATCCTCGGCGGTTACGGCAAGGTCGGCAACGACTTCCCGATCAACAGCACCTACGCGCTGTTTCCCGAGGGTATCGAACAGCGCGCCTATGATCCGGACAAGGCGGCCTTCCACTACAAGAAATCGGGCCATAGCGGCTCGGTTCTGCTGCGCACATCGGAAGTCGCCTTCCCGGGTGGCGTCGATGCTGCCGTCCTCTATCAGGAAAGCTGCAAGAAAGCCGGCATCGAGATAGAGGTCAAGCGCGAGCCCGGCGACGGCTACTGGTCGAACGTCTGGAACGTCCAGCCCTTCTCCACTTCCTACTGGGGCGGGCGTCCGACGCAGGACCAGATGTATTCCACCGCCTACCTTTCGACGGCCGACTGGAACGACACCCGCTTCAAGCGTCCGGATTTCGACAAGTTGCTGCTTCAGGCCCGTTCCGAACTCGACGAAGCCAAGCGCAAGGAGCTCTATCGCGCCATGGCGATGATGGTCCGCGACGAGGGCGGTGTCATCCTGCCGATGTTCAACGACTTCGTGAACGCCTCCACCAAACAGGTGAAAGGCTATGTCCACGACATCGGCAACGACATGTCGAATGGATACGTCGCGACACGCGTCTGGCTGGAGGCCTGACGAAGGGCGTCTGCCCTCCGATCTCCACSGAAGCCAGGACCGTGGGATACCCCCCGCGGTCCTCCTGACGTTTCAGCGCGAGGCCTTCATCATGTCCAATCCGATCCCAGGCAATATCCTGCCCGGCCTTAGGTTCCGGCAGCGTTTTCCACTGCTTGCCCTCATTCTCGAGCGCTTCGTGCTCAGCATCATCCTGCTCTTTGCCGTCTCCATCCTTATCTTCGGCGGCCTGGAAGCTCTTCCTGGCGATTTCGCCACCACCTATCTCGGCCAGTCGGCAACGCCGCAAGCGGTTGCCAATATCCGCAAAGATCTCGGGCTCGATCGGCCGGTGACGACACGCTACGTCGAATGGCTCGGAAATGCCGTAAAGGGGGATTTCAGCACCTCCTGGGCCAGCAAGAATTCCGTCAGCGAGCAGATAGGCAAGCGGCTCGGCAACTCGCTCTTCCTTGCGGGATTTGCCGCGCTGATCTCCGTTCCGCTTGCCGTCGGTCTCGGCATGGTCTCGGTACACTTCCGAAACCGCCTGCCGGACAAGATCATCAACATCATTTCGCTTGCGGCGATCTCGTTGCCGGAATTCTTCATCGGCTACCTGCTCATCATGTTTTTCGCCGTGAAATTCGGCGTCGCCACCTTTCCCGCCACCGTCTACGAGAGCATGGGCTTCGTCGACCGGCTGAAGGCCATCGCCCTGCCGACGGCGACCCTCGTGCTCGTCGTGCTTGCCCACATGATGCGCATGACACGCGCTGCAATTCTCTCCGTCATGTCGTCGGCCTATATGGAAACGGCAGAACTGAAGGGGCTTTCTGCATTCCGCTCGATCGTCAAGCATGCCGCGCCGAACGCACTTGCACCGATCATCAACGTCGTGGCGCTGAACCTTGCCTATCTTGTGGTGGGTGTGGTCGTGGTCGAGGTGGTCTTCGTCTACCCGGGTATGGGTCAGTACATGGTCGATGCCGTCACCGTGCGCGACATGCCGGTGGTGCAGGCCTGCGGCCTGATCTTTGCTGCCGTCTACATTTTCCTCAACATGCTGGCTGACATCCTCGCCATCATCGCCAATCCCAGGCTGAGGCATCCCCGATGAGATTGAGAGACATCCCCATCACCGCCTGGATCGGCATGATCGGCATCGCAGTCGCTTTCATCTTCGCGCTCTTTGCGCCCTTCATCGCTCCCCACGGCGAGACCGAGGTCGTCGGCAGTGTCTGGCAGATGCCGGACGCGCAATATATCTTCGGCCTCGACAATCTCGGCCGTGACATCCTCTCTCGGCTGATCTACGGGGCGCGCACAACACTCTTCGTGGCACTCACCGCCACGATCATCTCCTTCTCGCTCGGCGTCATCTTGAGCTTCACGGCAGCCGTCTCGCGCGGGATGATCGACATGATCTTCTMCCGTTTCAACGACTTGATGATGTCGATCCCGACGCTGATCTTCGCGCTCGTGGTACTTGCTGTCCTGCCACAGAACATCATCGTGCTGATCCTCGTCATGGCTATCCTCGATTCCACCCGTGTCTATCGTCTCGGCCGTGCCGTGGCGCTCGATGTCGCGGTCATGGAATTCGTCGAGGCGGCCAAGCTGCGCGGCGAAGGAAAGCTCTGGATCATCTTCCGGGAGATTCTGCCGAATACCATGACGCCGCTGCTTGCCGAGTTCGGCCTGCGTTTTGCCTTCTCGATCCTGTTCCTGTCGACATTGTCCTTCCTCGGTCTCGGCATCCAGCCGCCTTCGGCCGACTGGGGCGGCATGGTCAAGGACAATAAGGACGGCATCATCTTCGGCATTTCGGCCGCCCTCGTGCCGGGGACGGCGATCGCCGTGCTTGCCGTCTGTGTCAACCTGGTTGTCGACTGGCTTTTGAAACGAACCTCGAGCCTCAAGGGAGGGCGCGGCGATGCCTGATCTTCTTTCCATCCGCAATCTCAAGATCGAAGCCACCAGCTATCCACCGGGCGAAGCGCCGAAGCGTGTGACTATCGTCGACGGCGTTTCCTTTGATGTGCAGAAAGGCCGGGTGCTCGGCCTCATCGGCGAATCCGGCGCCGGAAAGTCTACGATCGGGCTCTCCGCACTTGCCTATGGTCGCGGCGGTGCGGAGATTACCGGTGGCCAGGTGCTGCTTGATGGCAGCGATATACTCACCCTCGGCAGGGGCGGCATCCGGCAGATCCGTGGCGCCCGCGTCTGCTACGTCGCACAGTCGGCCGCGGCCGCCTTCAATCCCGCCCACCGGCTCGGCGACCAGGTGATCGAGGCCTCGGTCAAGCACGGGCTGATGAATAAGCAGGAGGCGAAGAAACGGGCGCTCTACTTGTTTCAGGTGCTTGGCCTTCCCCATCCCGAAAGCTTCGGCGAACGCTTCCCCCACCAGGTCTCGGGCGGCCAGCTGCAGCGGGCCATGACGGCGATGGCGCTCTGCTCCAATCCCGAACTGATCGTCTTCGACGAGCCAACCACGGCGCTTGACGTCACCACCCAGATCGACGTGCTGGCGGCGATCAAGCATGCGATCGAAGAGACCCATACCGCTGCTCTCTACATCACCCATGATCTGGCTGTCGTCGCCCAGATCTCCGATGACATCATGGTGCTGCGGCACGGCAGAACCGTGGAATATGGCAGCGTCAAGCAGATCATCGAAGAACCGCGGGAGGATTATACGCGCGCCCTCGTCAATGTCCGGCAAACGCTGCGACAGGAGGCGATTGACCAGTCCGACACACTGTTGAAGGTCGAAAACGTCAGCGCGGAATATTCCAATGGCTTCAGGGTGCTAAACGATATCAGCCTGCATGTCCCAAAGGGACAGACGCTGGCAATCGTCGGCGAATCTGGCTCGGGAAAGTCGACGCTTGCCCGCGCCATCACCGGGCTCTTGGCACCGACCGCCGGTACGATATCCTTTGCCGGAAAACCACTGACGCCTGAAGTCCGGCATCGGCCACGCGACGACCTGCGCCGCATCCAGCTCATCTATCAGATGGCCGACACGGCGATGAACCCGCGCCAGACCGTGCGCGACATCATCGGCCGGCCGCTGACCTTCTACTACGGCCTGCGCGGCACCAGGAAGACTGCCCGGGTGAAGGAACTGCTCGACCAGATCGAGATGGGAAACGGCTTCATGAACCGCTACCCAGCCGAACTTTCCGGCGGGCAGAAGCAACGCGTGGCGATCGCACGCGCCCTTGCCGCGAGACCCGAGCTCATCCTCTGCGACGAGCCGACCTCAGCGCTCGACCCGCTGGTGGCCGAAGGTATCCTGAAGCTGCTGCTGCGCCTGCAGGAGGAGGAAAAGCTCTCCTATGTCTTCATCACCCACGACATCGCCATCGTGCGCGCCATTGCAGATAGTGTCGCTGTGATGCATCGCGGCAGGCTCGTGCGCTTCGGCCCGAAGGCGAAGGCGCTCTCGCCGCCCTTCGACGACTATACCGACCTGCTGTTGAAATCCGTTCCCGAAATGGAGATCGGTTGGCTGGAAAAGGTGCTCGCCACCCGCCGGATGGAAAGTGCCGGAAACTGAACCATTCAGGCGGCCAATCCCAGTTGGCTGCCCGAACAATTGCTTCCGGGGAGAACCATGAGCCAACGCTCCTTCACGACGATCGAGAACCAGTGGATCACACTTGAGGACGGAACGCGCCTTGCCGCGCGCATCTGGATGCCGGATGGAGCAGACGCCGATCCGGTGCCGGCCGTCTTCGAATTCTTGCCTTATCGCAAGCGCGATGGCACGAGCCTGCGCGATGAATCGACCTATCCGGTCTTTGCCGCCGCAGGTATTGCCGGAGTGCGCGTCGATATCCGCGGCTCGGGCGAATCCGAGGGGGTGATCGACGGCGAATATACCGAGCTTGAGCTTGCCAATGCCTGCGAACTGATCGCCTGGATCGCCGCCCAGCCGTGGTGCAACGGGTCGGTCGGCATGATGGGCATTTCCTGGGGCGGTTTCAACAGCCTGCAGGTCGCAGCGCTTCGTCCCCCGGCTCTGAAGGCCGTCATTTCGATCGCCTCGACCGTCGACCGCTATAATGACGACATCCATTACAAGAACGGCTGTCACCTTTCTGCGCAACTCTCCTGGGCCGCGACCATGCTCGGCTACCAGTCCCGCCCGCCAGATCCTGCCGTCGTCGGCGATCGCTGGAAGGACATTTGGCTGGAACGCCTCAGGGAGGAGCCCTTCTTCATGGAGGAGTGGCTCACCCACCAGCGGCGCGACGCTTTCTGGCAGCACGGTTCGATTTGCGAAGATTTTTCGAGTGTCCGGATCCCGGCACTTGTGATTGCCGGTTGGGCCGACGGCTATCGCAATACGCCATTGATGGCGATCGAGGGGTTGGGGACCGATGCGAAAGCGTTGATTGGCCCTTGGGTGCACAAGTATCCGCATTTCGCCTGGCCGAAGCCGCGCGCGGACTTCCACGGCGAGGCGATCGCCTGGTGGAACCGCTGGCTTCGCGGCGAGGAGAACGGTGCGGAGAAGACGCCGCAGCTTCGCGCCTATGTCCTCGATGCCGTACGGCCTGCACTACGCCGCGATGCCGACCCAGGTTTTTGGATCGCGAAGGATGCATGGCATGCACCCAGGATGCATTCGCTGYACGTCGGACCGTCAGGCAGGCTCGAGGAAGGTGTGGCGGACCCGCAGGCATTGTCGAATGACGTCTATCTGCGTTCGCCGCTCGATACCGGAACCGCCTCCGGGGAATATTTCACGCTGAAACCGGATGCCGAAATGGCGATGGATCAACGTGGGGATGATGCCGGCTCGCTGGTTTTCGAAACCGCACCGCTTTCTGACGATCAGGACTATCTTGGCCGACCCGTCCTCACTCTTGCGCTGCGTTGCGAGGGCGAAAACGCCAATATCTGCGCACGGCTTGTGGACGTGCATCCTGACGGTACGGCAACGCGTGTTGCATTCGGTGTCCTCAATCTTGCCCATCGCAATGGCAATGCCGAACCGGAGCCCATGGAGCGCGGGAAACAGACGACAGTGCGGCTGCTTCTGGATGTCTTCGGCTATCGGTTTCGTACGAGTCACCGCATCCGCCTTTCGCTTTCGACGGCCTATTGGCCAATGATCCTGCCACCGCCAACCGATCCGGGACTTGTCATCGACACCGCTTCGGTCGAGTTCGCCCTGCCGCTTCTGGGCGACCATCAGCTTTTTGCCGTGAAGGAACCGGAAAATCCCGATCCGCTGCCGAAATATATCGAGCATGCGCCGGGAGAGACGAGAAGGCGGGTCACGCGCGAACTGTCAGCCAACCGGACCGAATACGCTATTCGCGAGGATACCGGCCTCTTCGAGCATCCCGACACCGGGCTCAGCACGCGCCAGCTGCGAGACGAGATTTGGTCGATTGCATCAGACGACACGCGCTCGATGACGGGGCGGTCCACCTGGACCTGCGACATGCAGCGCCCCGGCTGGGCCGTCACCACGGTCGCCACCGCCTCGATCGGCTGCACGGCAACACACTGGATCATCGCGGCCACCGTCACTGCCTATGAAGGTGGTTTAAAAGTCTTCGAGAAGGACTTTGGCGAAAAGCAGATAGCCCGCGACCTGATGTAGTCCTCAGCGCGAGGCAAATAGCCGTACTGCCTCGCGCACCGCCCGGAATCCCTCCCGGGCGCCCTCACTCATGTGACGGGCACGCAACCAGGCGTGCACCATCTGCGGCTCCTCCCGAAACCAGACCTCGATGCCTGCGGCCGCAAGCCGGGCAGCATAGGTGCGGCCGTCATCTCTCAGGGGATCGAAGTGAGCAACGGTGATGAAGGCGGGCGCAAGTCCGTTGATCGAGGCTGCGTGAAGCGGCTCGGCCACCGGGTCACGCGGCGGAGCTTCTACGACGTCACGGTAATAAGCGACGTCGGCCGTGGTCAGGCCCGGCGCATTCGCCATCTCGACATAGGAACCCGTTTGCAGGTCGCCACCCAGCGCGGGGTAGATCAGCACCTGGCCGGCGACGCCGGGCAGATCCTCTTGCAAAGCCCGTACGGCCAGCCCCGCCGCGAGATTGGCGCCTGCGCTGTCACCGATCAGGACGACCTTGGCGCCGGTAGACGACAGAAGGTGTTTCAACACGAGGAAGCAATCCTCGCTCTGCGCCGGCCAGCGGTATTCGGGTGCCAGTCGGTAATCGACGGAAACGAGTTCGGCGCCAGCAAAATCTGCGATTTCAGCACAGATCGAGTGATGGCTTTCGAGCGAGCCGACAACGAAGCCGCCGCCGTGAAGATAAAGGAGAACGGTTGATGTCGTGATTGTCCGCGGCCGATACCGGCGGATCGGTATACGCAGCACCATGCCATCGGCATAGACCAGCCCCTGCGGCAGAAGGTGGTCAAACCGCGCGCAGAGCGCATCGTACCATTGCCGTTGCTGCTGGATCGATGCTTCGACCGCGTCCGGCGGATAAAAGCCTTCGCAAATCTCCAGAAACTCCAGAATACCCTCTTCGGTGGGCATCGGTCGGGCGGTCGGCATGAAGATCCTTCCACGTGCTCGCAAGATGCTGTCGAGGCGGCGGCCAGCCAATACCTCATCATGCACGCGCTCCGCCACGACACCTGTCTTGCCGCGACCCTTGGTGTCGCCGGCAAGTCTGTCGCTGGAAAACAGACCCGCGCGCTTGTCCGGAACAACCGATGTCGGCGAGGCGATAGTGCGCAGTCACTCGGTCGGCTATCGTTAAAGTGCCAATTGCGACCCACGCCGCCGAGAGGATCACTCATGCGACGACCAGTGCCGTTTCTGAAGAGGACAATGGATCTGATCGGCGCTAGCCGAAGCAGACCGGCACCCGCCGCCTACAAGCAGTTCCGTCAGGCGGTCGTCGACCGGTAGCGGATGCATCCGTAGGCCTTTCCCCCTTAAAGCCAACGAACACAAGCAACAGCGATTACATCATGGCGCGTCCCAATATTCTCATCATCATGGTCGATCAGCTCAACGGCACGCTGTTTCCGGACGGGCCGGCCGACTTCCTGCATGCGCCGCATCTCAAGGCACTCGCGGCACGTTCGGTCCGCTTTGCCAATAGCTATACGGCAAGCCCTCTTTGTGCTCCGGCGCGCGCCTCCTTCATGTCGGGCCAGCTGCCGAGCCGAACGCGTGTCTACGACAACGCGGCTGAATTTGCCTCCGACATTCCGACTTATGCGCATCATCTCAGATCCGCCGGCTATCACACCAGCCTGTCGGGCAAGATGCATTTCGTTGGCCCCGACCAGCTGCACGGCTTCGAGGAACGCCTGACGACCGATATCTACCCGGCAGATTTCGGCTGGACGCCCGATTACCGCAAGCCTGGAGAGCGTATCGACTGGTGGTATCATAATCTCGGCTCGGTCACCGGCGCTGGCGTTGCGGAAATCACCAACCAGTTGGAATATGACGACGAGGTCGCCTACAACGCCAGCCGAAAGCTCTACGACCTGTCGCGCCGCCAAGACGAGCGTCCCTGGTGCCTGACCGTCAGCTTCACCCATCCTCACGATCCMTATGTGGCCAGGCGCAAATTCTGGGATCTCTACGAGGACTGCCCGGCTCTCGACCCAACGGTTTCGGCACTGCCGTTCGACGAGATGGATCCGCATTCGAAACGCCTGCTCGAGGCCTGCGACAACGGGGCCTTCGATATCACCGCCGAACAGGTCCGGCGGGCGAGGCGCGGTTACTTCGCCAATATCTCCTATGTCGACGAGAAGGTCGGAGAAATCCTCGGCGTGCTGGAGCGCACGCGGATGCGCGACAACACCGTCATCCTGTTCGTCTCTGACCACGGCGACATGCTGGGCGAGCGCGGACTGTGGTTCAAGATGTGCTTCTTCGACGGCTCCGCGCGTGTGCCGCTGATGATTTCGGCGCCCGGCTGGCAGCCCGCCTTGGTCGATCAGGCGGTCTCCACGCTCGACGTCACGCCGACGCTTGCCGGTCTTGCCGGTCTTGATATCTCGGCGATTGCGAAATGGACGGATGGCGAAGATCTGGCACAACTGGTGAACGGCACGAACGCCCGCGGTCCGGTTTTGATGGAATATGCGGCCGAAGGATCGATTGCACCGCTTGTGGGAATTCGCGATGGGCGCTTCAAACTCACGGTCTGCGAGAAGGATCCGCCTTTGCTATACGATCTTCAGGCCGATCCGCACGAACTGGTCGATCTAGCCGGCGATCCGGCCTATGCGCAGACGCTGGAAGCGCTTCTCAGTCAAGTAAAGCTACGCTGGGACCTTGCAGGTTTCGATGCGGCGGTTCGAGAAAGCCAGGCGCGTCGCTGGGTCGTCTATCCCGCGTTGCGGCAGGGGTCTTACTATCCCTGGGACTATCAACCGCTACAGAAAGCCGCCGAGCGATACATGCGCAATCATATGGACCTCAACGTGCTGGAGGAGAATCAGCGTTTTCCTCGGGGCGAATGACGGTCGAAGAGGCGCGTGGCCGACCTGAAGGACATGTTCGAGCGTGATGTGTCGCTCGTCGCTGACATCCTCATTCGTCTGGCAACTGAACGCAGACACGGCTTGCTCTCTGAAGACCATTCGGCGGCCGAACAACGTTTCCACCCGTCTGCCCGGTATCGGCCGAGCGGTCGGGCATGATGACCGCGGATCCCGCAAATGCGTTTGGACACATTGGAGGACCAAATCATATCGGGGGTAGATGCGTCATGAGTACCTCACCCCCCCCCGGAAAACTCCAGCCTTCGCCGGTCCAGAAACCTGGAGCGGCTCAAAAAGGGCCTGGGCTCCAATCGCCGCCGGATGAAAGTTCAGTGGTGGGTCATCAAGCCACCAGACCCTTGGTCAACTCCAGCGCCTGCCGCTCGAACAACCGGCGATAGATGCCTTCCTTAAGCCGGATCAGCGCTTGATGGTCGCCCTCTTCAACAATCTTCCCTTTGTCGAAGACCAGCAGCCGGTCCAGCGCCCGCACCGTGGACAGCCGATGCGCGATCACCAGCGTCGTGCGGCCGTCCATCAGGCGTTCCATGGCCTGCTGAATCTGCACTTCGCTCTCGCTGTCGAGGCTCGACGTCGCCTCGTCCAGGATCAGCACCGGCGCATCAGCCAGGAAGGCACGGGCAATGGCGACACGCTGCCGCTCGCCGCCTGACAACTTGACGCCGCGTTCCCCCACCATCGTCTCATAACCCTTGGGAAGGTTCATAATGAAGTCGTGCGCACTGGCCTGTTTCGCCGCGTACTCGATCTCGCGGCGCGAGGCGGCCGGTCGACCATAGGCGATGTTTTCCGCCAGCGTGCGGTGAAACAGGATGGGTTCCTGCTGCACGATGGCGATCTGGCCGCGCAGGCTTGATTGCTTGACCCCTGCGATATCCTGTCCGTCGATGCGGATCGAGCCCGACGTCACGTCGTGGAGGCGCTGGATGAGCTTGACGAATGTCGTCTTGCCCGAGCCCGAATGCCCCACCAGGCCCACGCGCTCGCCCGGCTTGATGGTGACCGAAAAGTCCTCATAAAGCGGGGTGGGATGCGCGCCATATTGGAAGGTGACGCGATCGAAGACAATCTCGCCCTCGCCAATCTTGATAGACGTGGCGTGCGGTTTGTCCTCGATGCCCAGCGGCATCTTGTCGAGCAGCACCAGTTCTTCCATGTCGTTGACGRCACGTTGCAGATTGCGGATGTCCTGGCCTACATTGCGCAGATAGCCTTGCAGAACGAAGAACATTGCCAGCACGAATGTGATATCGCCAGCCGTCGCCAGCCCCTGCTGCCACATGATCAGGCCCGTGCCCAGAATACCTGCCTGCATGGAAACCATCATGAAGCCCTGGATCGTGCCGCTCGATGTGCCGCGCTTCCATGTCCGTCGCGTGCGGCTGTCCCATTTGGCCAGCACGTGGCGCAAGCGGGCCTCTTCGCGGCTTTCAGCGCCGAAGGCTTTGACCACCGCATTGCAGCTTATGGCATCCGCCAGCGCACCGCCCAGCTTGGTGTCCCAGGCATTGGCAAGCCTCGCCGCCGGTGACACGAAGCCCATTGAAAGCGCCACGGTTACGCCGATATAAATCAGCGACCCCGCCCCAACGATCAGACCCATGATCGGCCAGTAACTGCCCAGCACGATACTGGCGCCCACGAGCATGACGATGGACGGCAACAGGGCTACCAGCAGCAGGTCGTTGAGCGAGTCAAGCGCCCACATGCCGCGGGTGATCTTGCGCACCGTCGAACCGGCAAAGCTATTGGCGTGCCAGTCGGTCGAGAACCGCTGCACCTTGTGGAAGCCGTTATTGACCACATCCGCCATGATGCGCAGTGTCAGCCGGATGATGCCATTGAAAATGAACCAACGCAGTACCACACTGGTCAGGCCCAGAACGACGACGATGACAAAGGCGCGGAACGCACTATCAGCTGCATTGCTGCCGGCAATGGCATCGACGATCCTGCCGGAAAACACCGGCACCATGACTTCGGCCAACGTACTGGCAATCACCAGCACAATGATGATGCCGACCAATGCCGGCCGATGGCTCCAATGATGAAAAACAAAGCCGAGCACGTGGCGATAGGCATCGGCGCGGAAATCGAGCTTCTTGCGAGTCATTTTAACCAGCCCGGCCCCGTGTTTCGGCAACCGGTCCTCAAAATCGAGAGTTAGATGGCACAGCCCGAACGGGAGACGAAATGATCCCGTCAGATCAATCGGGCTATGAAGGAAGAGAAAACCGCATGTCGCGCCCTCGAGGCGGGCCGCGAATGGAAATGACCTAGTGTCGGGACATCCCACGCGGGAAGGTTTCGATGATTGCTGGTGTCATGCAACGCCTCCCTTATGTTCGATCTAAAGCGGTGAGCGTTTTGTACCGAACCAATTCGCCATTGCCAACCGGTTTTTTACAACCTTATCGAAAGTGATGCGAAAACGACACAATTTGGCTKGCGGACTGGCGAGAGCCCGTCACCCCGATCTGATACAGGTTTGCAGATCGTGAGGAGACTTCTTTAGGCCACGGGCGCCTCTTGCCGGCCGAAGGCGCACATCGCCTTGTCGGCGGTCACCTCCTCCCTAGATCTCCGATATGGACGCGGCGCAAACAACAGTCGATGGCAGATCGGTCAGAGCAGCCCCACGCAAGCCTCTGCAAAGGCTGAACGCAGCCGTTGTGCAGGAAGTCGAGCGCCAATTGGGTGGGCGCACGCGTGATATCCACCTCGATGGTGAGCTAGCTTATCTTTTTCGCGAGCGCTCCTGGCCGCAGGCTTCAAAAATCATCCGCGCATGGATGGTCTGGGTTATCGTGCTCGATGTCCTGACCTTGAGCCTCAACGCCGTCCTGCTTTCGATCGAGACTGTTGAGCCAATGCTGCTTCCAGCATCTATCCTTCCCCCCGCTGCGATCGTCACGGCGATAGCTTTTCGAAAGCCGCTGTCCCCGTGGCAACAGGGCGCTTTCCTTATTTCTGGGGTTTTCCTGATTCTACTGTCCGTGKCGTTGGTAGGYGTCAACACTGGTGGCGAGTTTTATGAACGGCACCTCACGATCATGCTGTTTGTGGCCGTCACCGCCATCGTTATATTCCCTGTCCCATTAAGCTGGACCATCACGATTGGTGCCTACGCCTTGGGCATCTACCTCGTGTTTCAGCTGCGAAATCCGGACATCGGCGTGGGTAGTGCAATTGCGGGAACACTGTTTTTCACAAGCGGCGTGGCTGCAACYGTGATGGCGCGCCGCACAGCAACAATCCTTGCCCAGAAGACTTTCCTGCTCGAGCTGCGGGATCGAAATCGCCTCGCGGACCTGACTGATGCAAATGCCCGCCTCGAACTGCTTGCGCGAACAGATCCGTTGACAGGTGTCGCGAACAGACGTTCGATGATGGACGCGCTGCAGCGTTGTTGGAACGACGATCATAGCCCAAACAACGGTGTCGCGATGCTGATGTGCGATATCGACGACTTCAAGAAGCTCAACGATAATCTCGGTCATTCCGAGGGCGATCGGTGCCTGGTCAAGGTTGCCGGCATTATTCAGAGCAGCATGAGAGATGAGCGGGATCAGGTCGCTCGCTACGGAGGTGAGGAATTTCTTGTTCTTCTTCCAGGCGCCCATGAAGAGGCTGCCAGGGCAGTCGCTGAGACAATCCGAGGACGTGTGGAAGCTGCCTCTCTTCCGAATCCGACATCTCACGTCATCCCTTATATCACCGTGAGCATTGGAGTAGCGACAGCGACGCGAGACGGTGCCGGGGCGTCGGCGGAAGACCTTCAACGCCAGGCTGACGCGGCTCTCTACCTTGCCAAGAAAAGAGGAAGGAACTGCGTTGTTTCCTACGGGGCCGAAGCAGAGCAAGCCTTGAAATGAGCTGATGGTCCTTAGCGTGTCATAGATGGACAGCCCGGCGAGACAACTCGAGTGATCTGCTTCCGCCGCAAAGTCGACGTGGACCAAGGCAGGGCCCGATCTGCACACGGACGGTACCTCAAAGGCGTCTTTAAGCATTCGCATCGAGCGCCAAGTGAACCTTCCTTCGGCGAAATCGGTTCTATTGATTACAGACGGAAAACGACAATGGAGGAAACCATGGCTCGTCATGGCGGCTGCCTGTGTGGCGCGGTTCGATATCAGGTGGCGGGAGAGCCATATCGCATCGGTCTTTGCCACTGCGCTGATTGTCGGAAAGAAAGCGGATCGTCCTTCACATCCTTCGCCCACTGGTCACGCGACGCATTCTTATTTTCCGGCCATATCGAGACCTACAAGGGGCGCAGCTTCTGCCCTCGATGCGGCAGCAGGCTGTTCTGCCTGAACGATAACGACGTCGAGATACGCTTGGGCTCGCTTGACGCTGCGCCTGCCCGACTCCTTCCGGAAATTGAGGTCTGGACGAAGAGGCGCGAACCTTGGCTGCAGCCGCTAAACGGGACAACTMAGCATGTCGAAGACACGCCTCCGGAGTAGAGCGACTGTTCCCGGCTCGGCAGAGCTTGGATTGGTCTCACCGTTCGAGAGCTGCGATGGCATGTGGAATGTCGTCAAAGCACTCTTGACGGTCATGTCGCCCCTTATCGCTGACTGGGTGCTCAAACGCAGTTTGGTCTCAGTTGGGTATTGAATATCCAGTGATAAATGAGTTTCAACAACCAATCGCGCAATTTACGGTCGTTTCATCAGTTCATGATTATGTACACGACGCCTCGGGTCTGAGCAGCGGCAACTGAGTGGCCTTCTCGATCTCCACCGGCTTCGGCCGGAGCCCGACGACCCGACTACTCCTTTCGGTTGAAAACCTGCAAAGCTCCTTCCTTCCGCCGATGACGATGCTAGAGTTTCGACTAGTGACCCGGCTAACATCGACAGAGTGGTGAATGAAGGCATTGCTTACAAAAGCCGCGGCGACGGTCATCGTACTGTTCGCCCGCGCGGTCACGGCGGTCCGCGCCGTGTGGCCCGAGGGAGGGCTGCCTTCCCGCCCCTGCGTTTATTATGCCAACCACTCCAGTCACGGCGATTTCGTTCTGGTCTGGACGGTATTGCCGCCAAGACTGCGTCATCGGGCTCGTCCGGTGGCAGGGGCCGAATATTGGCTGAAATCCTGGCTCAATCGCTTCATCGGCAGCGATGTCTTCAATGCGGTGCTGATCGCGAGGGATCGGGACAAGCGGACGGAAGATCCCGTTACGCAGATGGCCTCGGCCATCGATGACGGTTCGTCCCTCATTCTCTTCCCTGAGGGTACGCGAAACCAGTCCGATGCCCGGCTCCTTCCGTTCAAAAGCGGCATTTTCCATCTGGCCGTGGCGCGCCCTGATGTCGATCTAGTGCCGGTCTGGATCAGCAATCTGAACCGCGTCATGCCAAAGGGTGAGATCGTTCCGATACCGCTGATCTGCACTGTGACCTTCGGCAGCGCTTTGCAGATCGCGCCGGGTGAAGACAGGGATGTTTTTCTTGAACGGATGCAGGCCGMTCTCCTGGCTCTGTCTCCGAACACTGTAGGCGGTGGGGAATGAGTGGCGCGAATTCCGATCTTATGACGCTCGTAGCCGGAATCTTCGGCGTGCTCATCGTTGCGTCAGTCATCGGTTACATATTGCAACAACGCCTCTCGCCGAATGGTTCGAACGCAGCTGTCGAAAACCTCAACGCGCGGATCAAGGCCTGGTGGGTCATGGTCATCCTGATCGGCATCGCTTTCATAGCGGGCCGTATCGGCGTCTTGATCCTGTTTGGCTTCTGTTCATTCGCAGCACTTCGCGAATTCGTAACCCTCATCAATACCCGAAGGGCGGATCATTGGGCGCTTGCGGCAGCCTTCTTCGTCGTCGTTCCGATCCAGTATTTTCTGCTCTGGGCTGAACAATACGGCATCTTTTCGATCTTCATCCCCGTCTATGCCTTCCTGCTGATGCCGATCATCTCGGTACTCCGAGGCGATACGGAGCGCTTTCTCGTTCGCATCGCGGAGGTACAGTGGGCCCTGATGATCTGTGTCTTCTGCGCTTCCCATGTACCTGCACTGCTGACCTTGAAGATACCGGGATATGAGGGGCGCAATGTGCTGCTGATCGCCTTTCTGGTCATCGTCGTCCAGCTTAGCGATGTCCTGCAATATGTCTGGGGCAAACTGTTCGGGCACACGAAGATTGCGCCAAGACTGTCGCCATCGAAAACGGTCGAAGGCTTTGTCGGTGGGATCATAAGCGCGACGCTGATTGGGACAGGCCTTTGGTGGATTACACCATTTGCCCCGCTTCAGGCGGGGCTGCTCGCCTTGGTCATCACCCTGATGGGCTTCTTCGGTGGCCTGGTCATGTCGGCGATCAAACGCGACCGCGGTGTCAAGGACTGGGGCAATCTCATCGAGGGCCATGGCGGATTGATCGACAGACTGGATTCCGTCGTCTTCTCGGCACCCATCTTCTTCCATCTTACCCGTTACTGGTGGTCGCTCTGATGCCTGTTGTCCTGCAACGTCTGTTGCGCAGCGGTGTGGTACACGTCCTGTTCGCTTTTCTGGCGATGGGCAGCTGGGCCGTCTTCGCCAATCGCGTTCATACCATGCCAGCGCCGCTCTATGCCGGTCTTGTGCAGGGGACGATATCCGCCTGCATGACGCTTTTCCTGAAATCGGTGATTGACTGGCTTTCCAGCCGCTTCAGCGGTTCAGCACGATTTTGGGCGCCACCGCTGATCGCCTGCCTTGGCTCGGCCAGCATTCTCGCGGCGATCCACGCGGCGAGCGGCACACCGGAGATACTCCGGACCATCGCGCTGCCGCTGCTGGTGTCGACGACGTATGCTGCAATCTACAATTATTCGATCTCCACAAGACGAGGTTTTGACACATGATGGAGACAGGAGACAGGAGACCTCTGGCGAGCCGCAATACCCGCTGGGCGGGCGCAATTGCCCGATGGATGGCCGCGCGGGCCATCACGCCGAACCAGATTTCGCAAGCCAGCATGCTGGCGGCAGCAATCGCCGGCGGCGCTTTCTATCTGGCGGGACAGACAACAGGCCTGCCACGTGCCTGCTACCTGTTGCTGGCCGTTCTATTCTGCCAGGCACGCCTCCTTTGCAATCTGTTCGACGGCATGGTCGCCGTCGAAGGCGGAAAGGGAGAGGCTGACGGTCCTTTCTGGAACGAGTTTCCGGATCGCATCGCCGATCTGATGATATTCGCCGGCGTTGGATATGGAATCGGTATGCCGGGCCTGGGCTGGGAGGCCGGCGCCTTCGCTGTGTTGACAGCCTATGTCCGCGAACTCGGTCGCGCCACCGGCAATCCCAGCGACTTCTCTGGCCCGATGGCAAAGCAGCATCGGATGGCGGCGGTAACGGCGGCGGCGTTGGTATCCCTTCTCGAGCCATTGTGGGGCGGGCAAAATCAGATCCTGATGATCGGACTCTGGGTAATAGCGCTGGGAGCAGCCCTTACAACGATCCGCCGCTCGAAGACATTGGTCACGCGTCTCAAGCTTCGCTGACGAAGTGGTCATGGGGATTTCGGCGTCGCCGGTCTCGACAGTCGTCAGGCGCCTTCCGGTTCTCTCATTGCCAGGCCTGGCCAGAGCGCGCCGATCGGAGCGAAGGCCGAGGACGGTATCGTCGTTGACATAAGCGCGAGAGCGCAGCCAAAGCGGCCGGTATCCATGTCAGCCAGCTCTTCCGCTAGCGCAAGGGCCGCCGTCCCGGAAGATTCCTCTCTCAGTCCGCAGCTTTTCATTTTCCGCGCCTTGCAATTGCGTCAGCTCTCCGCTTCCTTGCTGTACGAAAATGTTTTGGGAGGCACGGATGAGGGAATTCGAACGCGTCGATCAACTGTTCGAGGCCTGGAACAATCAAGAGTCGCCCGGCTGCGCGGTTGCGGTCATACGCGATGGGGATATTGTCCATAAGCGCGGCTTCGGCATGGCCAATCTGGCCCATGGCATCGCGATCGGGCCGTCCACTGTCTTTCATTCGGCATCCGTCTCCAAACAGTTCGCGGCATTTGCAATCCTGCTGCTGTCAGCCGAAGGAAAACTGTCCCTTGACGATGCCGTGCGGAAATACGTGCCCGACCTGCCTGATTTCGGCGCGCCGATCACCCTGCGACATCTGCTCCACCATACCAGCGGCATCCGCGATCATTGGGAATTGCTGTCCCTCGCAGGCTGGCGTTACTCCAAGGACTTGATCACCGACGACGACATCCTTGCCGTCGTCTCCCGCCAGCAGGATCTGAACTTCCAGCCGGGCGACGAACATCTCTATTGCAACACGGGTTATGCCTTACTGGCGCAAGCCGTGAAGACGGTCAGCGGCCAGTCCCTGCGTGCCTTTAGCTCGGCCCGGATTTTCGAACCCCTCGGGATGCGCAATACGTTCTTTCGCGACAACTATGCCGAGGTCGTCAGGAATGTCGCCGACGGTTATGTGGAGACGGAATGCGGAGTAGAGATCTCGAACACCAATTTCGACACGGCAGGCGCGACCAGCCTGCTGACGACAGTCGAAGATCTCGCGCTTTGGGACGAAAATTTTTACCATCGGCGCGTAGGAGGGCCAGACGTCATCGCAAAGATGCTCGAACGCGGCCGGCTGAACGATGGCAGTGAAATCGGCTATGCCGCGGGCCTCGGCATCGGTACCTATCGCGGCATAACGATCGTCGAACATACCGGCGGCGATGCCGGCTTCCGCTCCGATCTCATCCGTTTTCCCGAGCAGCATTTCTCCGTGGCGATCCTCGCCAATTTCGGGTCGATCGTGCCCAGCGCCCTCGTCCGACGGATCGCCGATATCTACCTCGCGGATGTGTTGCAGCCGGTACCGGAACCTGCGCCGAGCAGGTTTCCACAGCCCGACGCGGATGCATTGGAACTGCTCACCGGCTATTACGCCGAGGCGCGACTAGCCGGCCGGGTCGCCCGCCTCGCGACGCATGATGGGAAGTTGCTGGGCGGCTACGACATCGAGTATGATGGCTATGCCCTTGAAGCAGTGGATGATCGTCGCTTCCGTTTCAGCGATTTCCCAAACAGTGAGATCGAGCTGGAGCAACAAGAAGGTCAGCCGGCGACCGAGCTTACGTCCTATGTCGACGGCAAGCGCGGCTACCAATACCGGCGATTGCCTGCATATACGCCTTCACCAACGGAGCTTGCCGACCTGGCCGGCTCCTATCGTCCGGTCGAAAACGACATGCCCTATGAAGTGAAGGTCAGGGAGGCGGGCTTGGTGTTCAGATCTTTGAAATCCCGAGAAATCTCGCTGACTGCAGTCGCTCCGGATCATTTTCTCGGTGATGGCGACCGGTTCACCTTCACCCGCGACGGAGACGGCCGGGTCACCGGCGTGCTGATGAACAGCGGTCGCGTCCGCAATTTCCGCTTCGAACGGCTTTGATCCGCTCGCTTGTGGCACACAACCGTTCAGTTTGACTTTTCGGGCGTCGCAGGATCGGCTTCCGCCTTGAAAGGACGTGAACCAACGACCCCGTCGTCCGAATATGCGAGGCGCGTGAAAAGCAAAATTTGTGGTGATTTCGTTTGGTTCGTAAGGTCGTCGCTTCGCCGCCGCCTAACTCGGCGAGGCGTCATGACCGCCGGCGGCTCTTTGACCTAAGCGGGCAACAACTTCAGTGCGGTTCTGCGCCTGCAACTTGCGCATTATGTGTTGCAAATGCATCTTCACCGTATGTCCCGATAAATTGAGTTTTCCGGCAATTACCTTGTTTGAGCAGCCGGATTGCAACTCTGCGAGGACATCAGCTTCCCGGGGAGTGAAATCGGCAATCGCCAGGTACTGCATCCTGTCATCCAAGCTTTTTTCGGCCTCGCTTCTGGCCGGACCATGCTCGTTTGAGCCGTTTRTAACAGCTCCCAACAGCTGCGGGAAAAATGTTCCTCCTGCCAGAACGAGACGAAGACCGGCGAGGGCAATGTCAATCGGCAGTGAAGTCGAGAAAAAGCCGCGGATACCCATCTTGAGCGCCTKACGGGCTATGTCGACGTCGTCGGTACCTGAGAGCAACGTGATAGAAGCCTCGGGAAAACGTGCAGCAATTGCCGCGAGGTCATCCCGCAGGCTGGTGCTCTCGACACCTCTACCGGCGAGATCTAGTGCAATCAAGCGCACCTCAGCTCCAAGAGCTCGGTCGAGGCTCTCGGTCGAGACCAGATCGATAAAACTCCAACCGGCGAGTTCACGCTCGAGAAGCTTCACCACGGTGGTGCGCGCCAGTGTAGAATGCTCAATAACGATCACAGTTGGTGCATTGCGCCCCATACGGCGCTTAGGTTTAACACTGTCGGACACTTGCGTGCTCCCCGGAATATTTGCAACCCAACAGTTTTGGATACTATTCCTGTTCTCGCTTCATGTCATGATAAAAAGCGAGTGTATTTTCGATATCAATAGTCTGATCTCTCATGATAATTCTTATAGTCTATAAAGCTTCATCGAGAGATAACTGGGCTTGCAGAGCATGTTGAAAAGCTTGTTTCGAGGATCTGCTGAATCGACTTGTCGCTGCAGACTTTCCAGTCTCCGCCCAATTGACGTACGGCAAGCAAGTCAACAAAGCTTTCAAAGGCACTGAAAAGGCAGCCGATCTACTACAGACCCTTTCCGGAAAGAGCCGTTGGATATAACGAGCTGCCGATCAGCTCGGCTTTGTTTCCATTTCTCAATTCAAAGCAGGTGCAGACCTCGACAGTGAAAGCGACTAACGCGAAAAGTGACACAAGCGTGAGATCGCTGATAACCCGTTATGATTATTGAAAAACTCGGCTCTGGCGACGCATAAATACCAGTTAGCATCGTTTTCACTCAGGCAGCACTGCGCCGGTACCCGCAGATGCAGGCCGGAGGCAACTGCCTCGCCGCCGAAATCCAAAGCATGTCACCCAAAAGTGTACAGCGGTTTTGCGACGACGACATGCGAAAACAAAGGCCTACGCATCGGCCCRAAAATCGGAATCGATTTGCGGGCCGGTGCGTAGATTAAAAGAGTTAGAGGTCCTTAGCGCGTCCGAATGGACGCACGGCGTTCTAAAGTGTGGCAAGCGAATCTGAAAGATTGTGACACGCCTTAAAGCAATGCGGATAGGTCATGGTGGAATGTTCGGCGTCTCAATGAGCCGGCCGTGGCCATGTCGGCCCGGGAGACGAAAGCCGGGCGGAGGAAGCAATTCGACATATGGCYTGAAATGGCACGAAGAACAGTCTCGTGCAATTGAGCCTCCGCAAAGCAAGTGGGGAGTCCATCCGCTAGAGTATTGTTTTCACGCGATTCCGAACGCAAACCGCTGCACGCTTTTGCTGGAGTTGCGCTAGCTATGCATGAAGCCCAGAATGTCGTCTACGAGAGCCGAATGGGCGTCCGTGAGGTTGCCCCCGCCGCCATGGCCCCCGATGCCGGCCAGCTGAAGCGCATCCTGATCATAGAGAACGTGATCGATCTGTTGGGCGTCTGCCGTGCCACCGGCGGGAACGGCAATGTTGATGGGATGGAAATAGGCGAAATTGACGTCAACCATGCTGCCGGTTGACGATCCAACCCCGCCACCGCCGCCCGCGTGGTTACCGGTAAAAATCGTGTCTGACGACAGGTTGAAGCCACCGCCATCGCCGCCGATGCCGGCGATCTGCACAGTGCCCTGATCGAAAATGACATTGTTTGTCTGATGAGCCTGCGCCGAGCCGCCTGCGGCGCCGATAGCGATGTTGATCGGCGAGAAGATCGCTATGCTGACGTCGACCATGCTGCCGACGAAATATCCATCGCCGCCGTGGCCCGCATAATAGTCGCCGGTCAATGTCAGCGCAGTTCCCGGGCTCATCGACGGGCCATGGCCCGCAACGTTATGGTCTCCGCCCGAGCCACCCATACCGCCAATCTGGGTTGCGCCCTGCAGGAACAGTGCATTGTTGGATTGCTCGGAGTGAGCCGTGGCACCGGGGCCGGCAGCCACAGCAGCATTCACGGGGGCAAACAGCGCGACTTCGGTGCTGACGAGTCCGCCGTAGAAGAGCCCATTGCCCCCGCCGCCGGCATGACTGCCGCCATCACCGCCGCCGATGGCAACATTTCCGCTTCCACCATTCCCCCCAATTCCAGCCATTTCGGTGGGATGCTGATTGATGAGCGCGTTGTTGCCCTGAAAGGCGTCGACACTCGAATGAGGTCCAGCAATAGCGGCATTGGACGGCATGAAGACGGCCAATGCGTTGCTGCTGATCACGCCTTCGCTTATCCCGTCACCACCGCTACCGGCCGACGTATAGCTCGGACCTGAAGCGACATCCAACGGAAGCCAGGTCGGCACCAGCGCCAGATGCCCCGCGGCCACATTTGAAGCGAGGTTTTGATCGGTGCCCGCTTTGGGCACGTCTTCCAGTAAGGGACGAGTTTCCGTCATTACCGTCTCCGTTCCGCGTCCGACCGCGCGTCCATCGGGCGTGCAGCACATGCAGCCTGAATTTTTCAGCATTGTGCCTCTGAACGTCAGAAAAGCAGAGCCTGCAATTCGTCTACATCCCCGCGGCTAGTACCGTAGCCATTTGGCTGTCATGGCCGGAGCGTCCCATTGTCCGGGTTCGAGAGCACCATCCGTCTTCGGACGAAAGGTCCTGCAGCTTGCACCCACTTTCTCGCGGCGGACATGAAAGTTTTGCAGCCTCGAACAGGATCTCTTCCGCCAGGCGCAGGCTGATCAAAACCCCGCAATACTGCCGGTTCGCCCGGACGGCCGTGCTTCGAAGAGCGGCGTCGCTTCGACGAAGTCGGACCACCAGATACCAATCCAAAGCAACGCCTTATCATCTCCAAGTATACGCCCAAAGGAACGTCGCCGAATATCTAGATAGTTCGCAGATTAAATCGCGAGCAATATTCGCCCGCGGTTGTATTGGCTGGCGGTGATAACGAATACCCACGCCGTAAGGTGGACGCCGTAAAAGGTTCACGGACGAAACGAAGTAGAAGGAGTGACATCAATGCCTATTCCACAAATGTCTGACACGATTTATCTCAACAACCCGGATGCGGGCGACGCCAATGCCGGCAACGGCGGTGATGGCCACAACGGTGGCAACATTAACTACAACCCGGTTGCATATGTAGACCCCGTGCAAACGGTCTACGGAGCAACCACCGATGTGCATAACGGCGATCACGTCTGGCAGGGGGCAGATTGGGACGCCGGCGGCGGTGGAGCCGGTGGCTTCAGCCAGGCCCAGAACGGTTTCCTGGCATCGCTCACCAGCGGCGCTGGCGGCGCTGGTGGAGATTCACACTCCAACGGCGATCAAGGAAACACGAGCGGCGGCGATACGGCTGCGGTGGCTGCGGCGACGACCGCGACACAGTATACGCAGCTCGTGGCCGATCAGCACGCCACCATCCTCGCAGGCGTCGGCGGTAACGGCGGCAACGGGAACAACGCTCTGGGCGGCGATATCTCGTCAGCTTTGGTTCACACCGATCCCGAAACGACGACGGTGAACAATGCTCTCGATCATTTCATCAACGCCTTCGGCCATATCGACGTCAGCCATCTTGGCTCATGAACTCATTCGCCTTGAGGGTCGCCGGTTTCGGCTGGCGACCCTGATCATTTGCTGAACCAGCAAGCAGCCTCTTCTTGTCAGTATCAAATGCAGCGAGATCTGATAATGGCAACGATTTCTACAAAGCCATCGCGCCCGCAGACACATCTCGTTGTCGCGCTCCGAGCTTGTGCAGGAGCCTTCACGTTGGTCTTCCTCTATAGCTGCGGCTACAATCTCTTTCTTCTGGCGCCTTCCATCTACCTCCTGCAGATCTATGACAGGGTCCTGTCGAGCCGAAGCTCTGACACGCTCCTGATGCTGACGTTGATCATCGCCGTCGCGGTGCTGGTCGGGTCCATGCTCGATATCGTGCGCAGGGCAGCTCTTTCGCGCATCGGGAGCTGGCTGGACCACAGGCTGCGGCCCGTGGTGCTGACCGCATCATTCGAATATGCCGCTCGCGCCGATACGGGAGCCGCCACGGAATGCTACAGGGATCTGGCCGCATTGCGCCAGTTCCTCGATTCACCGGCCAGCTCGCTGTTTTTTGACGTTCCCTGGGCGCCGCTATTCCTGCTCCTGCTCTTTCTTGTTCATCCGCTGCTCGGGACCATCGGTCTTCTGAGCGCATTTGCGCTTCTGCTGTTTGCATTCCTGACGGAACTGGCGACGCGAGAGCCGCTTGGCCAGGCCAATCTTGCCCTTTCGAGGAGCTATTTGCGATTTGCGACCGCCCTCAAAAACATCGAGGTTATCAGGGCGATGGGCATGCAGGATGGCGCAGCGCAGATCGTCTATCGCGATGCGGAAATGGCAAGAAGGTCGCAGGACATCGCGATGCATCGCACGGAGATCATTCTTGGTTTCTCCAAATCGATCCGCACACTCGCGCAGATCCTCATGATGGGATCGGCGACATGGCTGGTGCTCGCCAACAATGGCAGCCCCGGAATCATCTTCGTTGCCAGCCTGCTGCTCGGACGCGGRCTCGCGCCGATCGAGGGCGCAATAGGGGCATGGCGCGCCTTCACGTATGCGCGCAATGCCTTTAATCGTCTGAACAATATGCTGATAACAGTTGCATCGGGATCCGATGCCCGAATGGTGCCGGTACCGGAACCCGGTGGCCTCGTTCTCGATAACGTCAGCTATATCAAGCCATTCGCCAATCAGCCAATATTGACGGATATCACCTTGCGCCTGGCACCTGGCGATTGCGTAGCGCTTATCGGTCCGTCCGGATCGGGAAAATCGACACTTGGACGCGTCATAGCAGGCGTTGTGCAGGCGACGAGCGGATGTGCTCTTCTCGGTGGGGTCGATATCTCGGCTCTACGCCTTTGCGGCGGGACCCGCCACGTCGGATACCTGCCGCAGGACATCGAACTCTTCGGCGGAGCAATCAAGGATGTGATCGGCCGGCTGGACGGGGGAGATCCCGGCAAGGCGATCGACGCCGCAAAGCTGGTCGGATTGCACGAAGCGATCATGCGGCTCCCCCGGGGTTATGAGACCGATATCGGTGAAGGGGGAAACCTGCTCCTTCGAGCTCAGCGCCAGCAGCTGGGACTGRCACGGGCGGCCTATGGAAATCCATCTCTTATCGTTCTCGACGATCCGAATTCGAGCCTGGATTATGACGGCGAACGAATGCTGTTCATGGCAATCGAGCGCATGAAATCCAGGGGCATGACCATCGTCATCATAACGCACCGGATGGGGATCCTGCCGGTCACCAACAAGATTGCCGTCATGCGTAACGGGACCGTGGCTGCCTTCGGCGACAGTGAGCGGATTTATGAAACTTATCTTCAACCACCGTCTCGAACAAGAACATAGGGAAGGACGCTGCCATGACCCTTGTTCAACTGGACGCAAAGCCGGCGAGATCTTCAAATTGGTCAAGGACGGTCCAGCGGTTCGCTCGACGATCGACAGCGGCAACCAGGCAACAGACGGCCTATTCGTCTGATATCGGATCGCAACAGCGCGGGCTCGCCCCCCCTTCACCCATGCCGGGGCTCAGAGGCGTTGTTTGGACGGGTAACCTGTTGATCCTGGTCTTCATCGTCGGATTGGGGATCTGGTCGGTTCTGGCGCCGCTTAAAAGCGCTGCGATCGCATCGGGCGTCATCGAKCCGGAATCCAGCCKCAAGACCATTCAACATCTGGAAGGCGGGATCGTGCGACGGATACTCGTCAAAAACGGCGATGCGGTCACGGCCGGGGAAGTCGTCATAGAACTCGACGATACGAAATCTCGCTCGGAGCGCGACAGCATTCAAGGGCAACTTTGGGACGCCGAAGGAAGCCGCGCCCGCCTGCTTGCGGAGCAGACGGGCCGCGACAATGTCGCCTATCCCCAGGATCTCAGGGCAGCAATGGACAAATATCCTGCGGTCAGCGCGATTCTGACCGGGCAACAGAAAATTTTCGAAGCCCGTCGCCGGGTCATGCAGGCGGAAATCAGGATCACCAATGAAAAAATCGCGCAGGTGCGGCAGGAAATCGTCGGGCTTGGCGCGCAGAAGGCAGCACTGGCCGACAGAGTCACAATCTCGCAGCAGGAAATGGAACAGGTTGCGGTCCTCAACGCCAAAGGACTGGAAAAAAAGAGCCGGCTTCTCAACCTCGAGCGGGAAAAAGCAGACCTTGACGGCCAGCAGGGTGAAGTAGAGGCACAGATCTCTCGCGCCTACCAGGTGATCAGCGAATCACAGGCCGATCTCGCAAAGCTTGAGAGCGACCGGTTGAGCGAAGTCGCCCAAGGTATGCGCGATATGGAAAGTCGGATCATGCAACTGCGCGAGCGCTTGCGGGCGATCGACGACCAACTTTCAAGGACCGATATCCGAGCTCCCGAAGACGGAACAATCATGAATCTGYGCATCYACACATCAGGTGGAGTGATCGGCGCGGGCGAGCCGCTCGTCGATCTCTTGCCACGCTCCGATCGCCTTATCGTGTCTGTCCACGTGAGGCCGGAAGACATCAATCTCGTCCGTGTGGGGCTCGAGGCACAGGTTCATCTCCTTCCATACAATCAGCGGCGCGTTCCACTCCTGAAAGGTCGTGTCGAGTATGTTTCAGCGGACCGTCTCACCGATACGCAGAACGGCCAGCCCTACTTTGCCGCGACAATCCGTGTCACGGACGAGCGGTTGGCGAAAATGAATGATGTCGAACTGGTCGCGGGCATGCCCGCACAGACACTGATCGAAACGGGCAAAAGCAGCGTGGCGCTCTATGCCGYTAGACCACTCCTCGACAGTTTCAACAGAGCATTTCGCGAGGACTGACACGGTGATGGGCAAGAGAAAATTCGACGACGACCAGATTACCGGCATTCTGAAGGAGCACCAGGCCGGAGTGACGGTGGCAGATGTTTGCCACAGACACGGTATCAGCGAGCCGACCTTCTACCGGTGGCAATCCCTGCAGTTCCGAAATGTCGGTCTCGAAGCCAAAAGGGTGAGAGCACTGGAGGAAGAGAACCAGAAGCTCAAGAAGCTTTTGGCCGAGGCCATGCTCTCGGCGGCAACGCTCAGCGAGATGCTGGCGAAGACATCGAACGGGCGAAACTAACCTCTAAATGAGGGAGCGGGGCGAAGGATACGGCTGTATCTGCAGGCGTTCGAGCCCACCGTCCAGCTCTTGCCATCGCTTATTGGCAAAATCAACTTTCGCTAGAATGAAGTACTTATCGACAAAAAACAATTCACTATCCTGTACAATCATACGTTGACATCAACAGCGGGGCGCCTGAAGAGGATTCGTCAGGAATATTTCCTCAAGTTGCATTTCATTCATGTCCCGCGCGGATTCTTTCACACAACATCTTTCCCTCTCAAAGCCGACAGGTTTCCCTTTGACCCATCTCTTTCCAATGTAGGGCAGACGCCGCCACTTTCATGCAAGATACTGTTTATAAAAGATAAAATTATTATCGGTAAAGAAATTGGCAAGCTGCAAGAGCCGGCTGGCGATCTCCCAGACTTATCACTTCAACGTCCTMAGAGAGTTATCATGCGCCTATCACGGCTTCTCGTGGCCTTTCCTCTTTTTGTCCTCCTAACCTCTTGCGTAACCACGGATCCGAGGCTTGCGTCGGTGCTTCGGGAGACCTCTGTCACCCAAATCCGTGTGGAGACGGCGCCCGATATCAACATGGGAGGCTTCGACCGCACGCGAGCCGATCCACAACTACCAGCAGTCGTTCGCGCGCTCGATAATTCGCTGAACCGTGACGTTAAGGGAGTGCCGGACGGCAAGACAGCGAGCAGACTGATCGTCACCCTGCACATCGTCGATCTTTCCAGTAAAGCCGGACGCATCATTGCCGGCAATGACAGCTATATCTCCGGAACGGTTCGCTTGGAGGACGCAAAGACGGGCCGACTGATTGCTGAGGCCCAAAACATTCGCGGCGAAGACAAGGGAATTCGAGGTGACGGGGAGATCGGGATCGTCATAGCCATGGCGATCAATGCCGCGCAGTCTTCCCAGACAGAGGACGCTCTCGCGCAGAGACTGTCGGATGCCTTCAGCCGCAAGGTAAAAGCCTGGCTGACGCAAAAATAGATCCGACTTGCAACGCAGATGATTTGGGAATCCCGCGCCGGTTCCGCAAAACCATGAACCACTCTAACCGCGGGCTGCACTGCGATCGGCAGCGAGGTCTTCGCATCGCGGGGCAGCGTCGAGTGGATGCGGCTCGACACGCCCTGTCACCTCTCTCCAAACGAGACCCGTTCCGCAAGGAAGGTTCTGCGTCATCCACGACGCCATGGCGGCCGACAAAAACGTCCCGGTGCTTTCTTTACGCGGCGACGTCAGGAACAGGCACGCCTAGTAYCTCGGCATGTTTACAGAGCTTCTCCCAGGGCAAATMGCCGACCGGCACACCCTCTTCCAACGCCAAACGGCGCCGGCGCGCTGCGCTGTCACCCGGCATGCGGACGGGGCCATTGTTCCAGGGCGCCGGAGGATTATTGCGGCATGCGGTCGCAAGAAAGTCAGACTGCACTGTAAAGGCGTCCAGCCCGGCGAAAAAGGCGGGATCAATGACTTGCACAAAAGCGCTTTGCGAAAAGACACCGGATGGCGCATTCGCCCGCCCCTTGCCGGAAAGCCCCTGCCCCAGCAGTTCGACTATCAGGCTGAGACCAAACCCCTTGTGTCCCTTCAGCTGACCGCCGAGAGGCATCATCGTCCCGCCACGTTCGGTCACCTCGCGCGGATCGTCGGTCGGCTCGCCTGCGGCGGTGAAAGCCCAAGCCTCGGGAAATCTCTTGCCGGCCTTGGCCAAATTTTGCGTCATGGTCGTGGTGGTAATCGATGCCGAAACGTCGATCAGGATCGGATCCGTGGACGTCGGAAAGCCGGCAGCCATCGGGTTGGGCGTCAGTAGCGGCTTTGTGCCTCCATAAGGCGCAACACGGCTTGCGGCCGGGTGCGACACCGACAACTGTACGATGAGGCCCTGTTCGGTGACCTTTCGCATGAAGGCTGAAAGAGCACAGGTATGATGACAATTGCGGATTGCGGCGGTGACGACGCCATGATCGCGTACGCGTTCGCAGGCCTGGTTGATCGCCATAGTCAGCAGCCATGCGCCTGGTAACGATTTGCCGTCCCAAACAAAGGCTGCGCCACGGTCGTTGACGACCT
Organism: Rhizobium sp. 05L429; assembly: GCF_056397645.1. NCBI lineage: Bacteria > Pseudomonadati > Pseudomonadota > Alphaproteobacteria > Hyphomicrobiales > Rhizobiaceae > Rhizobium > Rhizobium sp. 05L429. The sequence goes on from NZ_JBFTNV010000017.1 coordinate 34,583, forward strand.
CATAGCTGCCCGACTTTGCCAGCGAACCGTCTTCTAACGCCTCGACATACCAGTTCAGAAGGCTGACGCCATGCGTTTCATGGCCGATCATGTCGCCTTCCACCAGGATGGCGGCTGTCGTTTCGGCCTTGTCGGCCTCCATGCCCGCGCAGGTAAGTATTTGCTCGGCGAATTGGGTTAGGGCAATACGGTCGATCAGAGGCATGGGCATCCATCCGTCATATCCGAGAAAGTACGGGCCGCCATGAGCGGGCAGCCCGTGCCTGAATCGGCTCACGAGGTCACTTGAAGTGGATCTGCGACAACTGCAGCTCGGAATTCGTCGCAATCGTCGGCTTGAAGTCGAGACGCGGCGAGACACGCGTGAAACCCACCATGTGAAACATCGGGATGTCGGCAATGATCTCGGTGTTCACCTTGGCGAAAAGCTCCTTCCAGAGTTTCGTGCGATCGTCGCCGGTGGCGGCGGTCGCCTTGGCAATTAGTGCGTCGACAGCCGGATCCCGAACCATGGAGTGGGAGCCGTCGGTCGCGTATTTTACAAAAGCGGTGAAGACGGGATCGCCGGTCGCATTATCATGCTGCGACTGGGTCAGCGTCGGACCTGAATTGGCTACGAAAGGTGCAACGAAGTATCCGTTCCACACGGAAACGTCATACATGTCGAGCTTTACGTTCAAACCTATTTCCTGAAGCATTGCCATTATCGCTTCCATCGCTTCGGTCGCGTTGGGATATTGCCCGTTGCGACCGATGATGCGAATCTCACGATCGACCGGGACACCATCAGCTTTCGCCGCTTCCACCAGTTCCTTTGCTTTTTCCGGATCATAGGACCAGACGGGGATATCGGCATTGTATCCGATGGTGGTCGGCACGACGAGCTGTGTTGCGATCTTCGCTTGTTCTGGGAACAGCGTTCCGAGCATCGCCTGACGATCGATGGCGAGGTTCATAGCTTCGCGTATGCGTCGGTCGTTAAGCGGCGCCTCGCGCGTGTCAATGCGCAGCGATGTCGTCTCCGAATTCGGATAGGCGAAATCGGTTTCCTTGTTGGTGGCATCCTGCACGGATACGGCGGGAACGACATCTGCTTCGCCTGCATCGACCATGGCGGCGGCGACCGCACTGTCAGAACGGAAGAGATAGGTCGCTTGCTCCACCTGCGGCTTCTCACCCCAATAGTCCGGATTGCGCTTCAGCACGATGGACTGGCCGATATCCCATTTGTCGAACGTGTAAGGGCCGGTGCCAATCGGCTTGCGGGTGAACTCGTTTGCTGGCGTCGCCTCGGCCGATTCCACGGCCATCACGGTCATTAAAAGCGGAAGAATCGGCTGCGCCGGTTTTGTCGTAATGCGGATCGTGTTGGCGTCCGGCGTTTCGAAGCTGAATTCCGTGCCGCCGAAATATTTGCCGCCGGTCTCGCAACTGAGCTTCTTGTTCTTGTTGCGCTCGATCGTGAACTGGACATCTTTGGAGGTGAACGGCTTGCCATCGTGCCATTTGACATTCGGGCGCAGCTTGAACTCCCAGGTGTCGTCGTCGATCTTTGACCACTCCGTCGCCAGGCGGGGCTTGAGGCCGCCATTGACGTAGTCGAATTCAACCAGCATCTCGTTGACGTTTTCAGAAATGACCCGGCCAACGTCCTGGCGGGCAGCCATACAAGGCTCGACGACATCGACGGTTTCGGCAAGCACAACGCTTACGTTGCGTTTGGCATCTTCAGCCTGGGCCGAGCCGAAGCCCAGCGCGATCATCGTGGTGGATAAGCAGGCAGCTCTGATGTGCAGTTTCATTCCGTTCTCCTCCCATGCGCCTTCGGCGCTCCTCACATAAAGTTTCCTCGTCTACTTTCTGGGATCCGGCACCATTTTCCTCCTGGTAGGCGGATCATCTGATACACAAAAGCACTAATATTTTAGTTGAAATACTCGATCAAACGCGTCACCCGACGCACGAGCTTGCAACCCTGTCCGGGACGCTAAAACTTCACTTGGCCGAAGCAATCAGTGCGCGCATCATCTCGACTTCCTCGTCGGTGAGATCTGTCAGCGGCGCACGTACCGGTCCCGTCTCAAAGCCGCGCAAACGCACGCCTGCCTTGACGGCGGATACCGCATAACCCGTTTTGCGATCGCGGATGCKGGCAAAAGGATAATAGAAGTCGCGCAGCATCTGTTCACAGGTCGCGTCATCGCCGGCAAGGAATGCCTTGTGGAATCTCAATGCCGTTTCAGGCACAAAATTGAAGACCGCCGAGGAATAGGTCGACATGCCGGCGCCGCGATAAGCCTGGGCGAACAGTTCGTGCGTCGGCATGCCACCGATATAGGAAAGACGGTCACCGAGGGCGATCGTGACACGGCGCACCGTATCGATGTCACCGGTACCATCCTTGAAACCGATCAGATTGGGGCATTCGTCGGCAAGCTGGGCAAGCTGCTCGGCCGAAACCCTCGCCTGGCCACGATTATAGACGATAACGCCCATCTTGGTGGCCCGGCAGACGGCCCGGACACGCGCCGCGATGCCGTCGGCCGGCGCCTCGGTCAGGTAATGCGGCAGAAGAAGAATGCCGTCGCCACCTGCCGCCTCGATCTCGCGGGCCATGTCGCAGGCAATGCGCGTTCCATAGCCGCATCCGGCAATCACCGGTGCGTCGCCGGACACGGCACGGGCGGCTTTCACCACCTCAACCACCTCCCCCGGCGTCAGCGAAAACAGCTCACCCGTGCCGCCGGCAACGATCAGGCCGGCAACGGGATAAGATGACAGCCATTCCAAATGCGCTGAAAACGGCTTGGTTGCAAATCGATCCTCCGCATCGAAAGGCGTGACGGGAAAAGACAGAAGGCCGTTTCGAATGATCTCGCGAAGTTCGGTCGGGGCGATCATCGTGCTACTCCTCGTTTCAGTTCCGCAGGTCTGCGGGCAACAGCGCGGCGGGGAAATTCTGGTAGGCCACGGGGCGCAGGAACCTGCGGATCGACATGGTCCCGACGCTGGTTGCGCCGAAATTGGTCGAGGCCGGGTAGGGTCCGCCATGCACCATGGAATCGACAACCTCGACGCCGGTCGGGAAGCCATTGACGAGCACCCTGCCCGCCTTCCTTTCGAGGATCGGCAGCAGGTCGCGGGCAAGGCCAATATCTGCGTCGTCCATATGGATCGTCGCGGTCAGTTGCCCCTGGAAGCTTTCAGCAAGGGCGACCATTTCTTCAGGCGAGCCGACACGCACGACGAGGCCGAGAGGACCGAACACCTCCTCGCTGAGCGAGTGATCAGCAAGCCAGGCCGAGCCATTCGTCTCGAACAGGTTCGGGCCTGCAGCACGCTCAGCACTCTCTGTCGTCAGAACCGGCGCGACTGCGTTGCTTGCCCGCATACGTTCGACACCTTCGTGATAGGCGTTGGCGATGCCTTTGGTCAGCATGGTCTGCGGCGCCACCTTTTGAAGAGCTGCCTTGACAGCACCGGTGAACTTGTCCGCCTCTGGCMCGTCGACGACGACGGCAATGCCGGGATTGGTACAGAACTGGCCGGCACCAAGCGTCAGCGAACCGGCCCAGCCTGAACCGAGCGCCTCTGCCCGGGCAGCGGTAGCGGCCGGCAGCAGGAACATCGGATTAACGCTGCCGAGTTCCCCGAAAAAGGGGATCGGCTCAGGGCGCTGGGCGCAAAGGTCAAAGGGCGCACGGCCGCCGCCGAGCGAGCCGGTAAATCCAACGGCCTTGATGGCCGGATGGGTCACCAGAGCCGTTCCGACATCACGGCGGCCGCCCTGGATCAGGCTGAACACGCCGGCCGGCATGCGGGTGCGCTCGATAGCGGCTGCAATGGCCTCGGCAATGATCTCACCTGTGCCGGGATGGGCGGAATGTCCCTTCACCACGACCGGGCACCCCGCGGCAAGCGCTGCTGCCGTATCGCCGCCGGCCGTCGAGAATGCGAGCGGAAAATTCGAGGCGCCGAAGACGGCGACCGGGCCGATCGGCCGTTGCACCAGGCGGATCTCGGGCCGCGGCGCCGGTTTCCGATCGGGTTGGGCCGCGTCGAGGCGAGCGTCGAGATGCGCGCCCTTGCGGATATGGTCGGCAAAGAGTTTGAGCTGGCCGGTGGTGCGACTGCGTTCGCCGTCGAGGCGGCCTTCTGGAAGCCCGGTTTCCTGCGTTCCGATGAGGGTGACGGCCTCACCGCGCTTGTCGATCTCCTCGGCGATTGCCTGAAGGAAGATGGCGCGCTCCTCGCGTGTCGTTGCCGAAAACGCCGCAAAGGCAGCTTCGGCCGCGCGGCAGGCGCGGTCGACCAGGTCCGTCGTACCGACGGCAAAATCATGAGCCTGCCCATGGGCCGGCTCGGAACGAAATGTCGCCGTTCCGGCAATCCACTCGCCGGCGATGAGATGCCTGCCTGAAGGGGTCCAGGTCATTGTTATCCTCCTCGGCGGAGCCTTGCTCCGTGCTTATGCATGTCGATCTGTTGTTGAGGACGCGTCGCCCTATCGGCCATTCACCTTCCGCCAATCGGCAAAGAGCGTCAGATTGTTTTCGTCTGTGGCCGGGTAGAGGCCAATGATCGTATGACCTTGCTTGACGCGCTCCGTGACGAAATCCTCGTAGGCAGTCATCTCTACCGCTTCGTCAGCGATCTCGTCGGCGATCTCAGCCGGGATGACGATTACGCTTTCGTCGTCGCCGACAATTATGTCGCCCGGGAAGACCGGCACATCGCCACAACCGATCGGCACATTGATGTCGATCGCCTCGTGGAGCGTGAGGTTCGTCGGGCTGGAGGGACGATTGTGATAGGCGGGAATATCAAGGCCACCGATTGTCATGGCGTCGCGAAAACCGCCATCGGTGACGACGCCGCCGCCGCCACGCATCATCAGGCGGGTAATCAGGATGTCGCCGGCGKAGGCGGCGCGCGGATCCTTGCGGCTGTCCATCACCAGAACATGACCTTCAGGGCAGGTCTCGATGGCAAGCCGTTGCGGATGTTTCGGGTTGCGAAAGACGTTCATCGCGTTGCGGTCCYCGCGCGCCGGCATGTAGCGCAGAGTGAAGGCCGGCCCCACCATATTGCGGCCCTTCGGCTGCACGGGCCGAACGTCCTGGACCGTCTGGTTTCTCAGACCGCGCTTGTAGAGTGCCGAACAGAGCGTCGCGACAGAGACACCCATCAGCTTTTCACGGGTTGCGGGGTTCATGTTTCCTTCTCCTCCTCGTTCAGGCGCCGAAGCTGAGCGTTTCCACAGTCCAGTCGCGGGCCTTGCCCGTCAGGCTGCAACCGAGCCCCGGACGCGCGGGCACGATCATCCGGCCGTCCTTGATGTCGAGCTGTTCGTTGAACAGTGGCGCCAGCCAATCGAAATGCTCTACCCACGGCTCATGCGCATAGGCGGCAGCCAGGTGCAGATGGATTTCCATGGCGAAATGCGGCGCCAGGCGCATGCGTTTCGCCTCGGCCTGCGTGCAGATGCGCAGAAAGGGCGTAATGCCGCCGACCCGCGGCGCATCCGGCTGAATGAAGTCGACGGCATCGGCCCGGATGAGCGCCATATGCTCCTCGGCACTTGCCAGCATCTCGCCGGTCGCGATCGGTGTGGCGAGTTCTCGCGCAAGTGCCGCGTGGCCCTCGGCGTCATAGGCGTCGAGCGGCTCTTCGATCCATTCAAGATTGAGCGGCTCGACCAGGCGGCCGAAGCGCAAGGCCGTCGTGCGGTCCCATTGCTGGTTTGCATCGACCATCAGCGGTACACGGCCATCGATATGGCTGGTCACGGCATCAAGCCGGCGAAGGTCGGCCATCGGGTCGGGCTGTCCGACCTTGATCTTGATGCCGCCGATACCGGAGGCGATAGAGTGATCGATAGCATCGCGGATTTCCTCGACGCTCGATGACAGAAAGCCTCCGGAGGTGTTGTAGCAGGCGACGCTGTCGCGATGGGCGCCAAGTAGTTTTGCAAGCGGCAGACCGGCACGTTTCGCCTTCAGGTCCCAGAGGCAGATGTCGATGGCGGCGATCGCCTGTGTAGCAATGCCGGAGCGGCCGACCGAGGCCCCGGCCCAGCAGAGCTTGTCCCATATCCGCGCGGTATCGTTGGGGTCTTCGCCAATCAGGTTGTCGGCAATCTCGCAGGCATGTGCATAGAGGCCGGGCCCGCCTGCCCGCTTCGCGTAACTGAAGCCGAGACCACTATGGCMCGCTTCGGACATGATCTCGCAAAACAGAAACGCCACCTGCGTCAGCGGCTTCTGCCGGCCCGTCAAAACCTTGGCATCGCTGATCGGCCGCGCCAACGGCAGGTAGGCGAGCGACAGGGTGACCGAGCGGATGGCGTCCAGCTTGGACGGACCGGCAGCGAAGCCAGCCTTGGGAGGCTGTGCAGGGATCGTGCGTCTATCGGGATCAATCATCGTGGTGCCTCAGTTGATAGCCGGTTCAGGTGTCTTGCCACCGAATTCCGTCTTCAGGAAATCAAAGTCGCAGCCTTTGTCGGCCTGCTCGATATGGCTGGAGAACATGAAGCCGTAACCGCGCTCGTAACGCCGGGTCGGCGCAACCCAGGCGGCACGCCGCGCTACGATCTCTTCTTCGGAAATCAGCATATTGAGGCTGCGTGCCGGAATATCGAGGTCGACCATGTCCCCCGTTCTCAGCAGTGCCAGAGGGCCCCCAACATAGGATTCCGGTGCGACATGCAGCACGCAGGCGCCGAAGCTGGTCCCCGACATGCGGGCATCCGAGATGCGCACCATGTCGCGCAGGCCAAGCTTCAACAGCGCCTTCGGCATCGGGATCATGCCCCATTCCGGCATGCCCGGCCCACCTTGCGGGCCGGCATTGCGCAGCACGAGCACGGTGTCCGGCGTCAACGGATAGTCGGGATCGTCGATGATCTTCTTCATGTCCGCATAACTGTCGGCGACCAATGCCGGGCCGCGATGGCGATGGAATTTTGGGTCGCAGGCCGCTGGTTTGATGACCGCGCCATCGGGACACAGGTTCCCCTTGAGCACGGCGAGAGAACCTTCGTGATAGAYCGGGTTCGACAATGGCCGGATAACGTCGTCATTGTAGACCTTCACTTCGTCGAGACCATCCACCAAGGGCTTGCCGGTGACGGTAATCGCGGTTGGATCCAACTTGTCCCCGAGTTGCTTCATCAGTGCGCGCAAGCCACCCGCATAGAAGAAATCCTCCATCAGGTAGGTCGAACCGGAAGGCCGTATGTTGGCGAGAACCGGCGTTGTGCGACCGATGCGATCGAGATCGTCCAGCTCCAGCGGAACGCCGGCGCGTCGGGCCATGGCGATCAGGTGGATGATCGCATTGGTGGAGCAGCCGGTCGCCATGGCAACYGTAACGGCATWGTCGACGGCCGCCGGAGTGATGATCTTGTCTGGCGTCAGATCCTCCCACACCATATCGACGATGCGGCGGCCACAGGCTGCTGACATGCGTTGGTGGTTGGCGTCGGCTGCCGGGATCGAAGAAGCGCCCGGCAGCGTCAGCCCCATAGCCTCTGCGATCGCCGTCATCGTCGACGCCGTGCCCATGGTCATGCAATGGCCATAGCTGCGGGCGATCCCACCTTCGATGCCCTGCCACTCCTCCTTGGTGATCGTGCCGGCACGGCGCTCGTCCCAGTATTTGAAGCCGTCGGTACCGGAGCCGAGCGTCTTGCCGGCATAGTTGCCGCGAAGCATCGGGCCCGCGGGTAGGTAGACGAAGGGAATGCCCATGCTGACTGCACCCATGACCAGGCCCGGYGTSGTCTTGTCGCAGCCGCCCATCAGMACSGCGCCRTCSAYCGGATGGCTRCGCAGSAGTTCCTCGGTCTCCATCGCCAGCATATTGCGATAGAGCATAGTGGTCGGCTTGACGAAGTTTTCGGAAAGGGAAAGCGCAGGAAGTTCCATGGGGAAACCACCCGACTGTAGGATTCCCCGCTTCACCCAGTCGGCGCGTTCACGGAAATGCATGTGGCACGGCTGAGCTTCGGACCAGGTGTTGATGACGGCAATGATCGGCCTTCCCTGCCAATCCTCCGGCGCATAACCCATCTGCATGGTCCGCGACCGGTGACCGAATGAGCGCTGATCATCCGGCAGCATCCATCGGGCAGACCGCAATTGCTCGTAAGTTTTCCTCGCGGTCACGGCTTTCTCCCATCTGTCCCACTCGCCCGTCTGCACGTTCGCTCCAACTGATATTTTAGTTCAACACATATATCAATGGCAAATTTGCATTCTTGTACATTAGGCGGCGCACAGCTATGAATGGAGCGAAAAGGATTGCCTCACATGAATTCCCAGTTCGCCTCCACATTCGGCCTGACTGCACCCGGTTTTCCAGTCGCCGCCGCCGGTACCGTCCAACGGGTCTATGATGATCTGCGAAAGCGCATCATCACCATTCAGCTGCCGCCAGACACCACGCTGTCGCGCACCGAGCTGACGGAGACCTATGAAGTCAGCCAGACTCCCATTCGTGACGCATTGCAGCTTCTCAAACAGGAGGGGCTGGTTCGCATTCATCCGCAGTCCCGTACTGTGGTGACCCGAATCGACGTCCTGCAGATTTACGAGGCGCATTTCCTTCGCATCGCACTGGAAACGGAAGTCTGCCGCCGCCTGGCGACCGACCCGGATCTGGATCCGAGCGTCATCACGCGGGCCCGCTCGATCATCAAGATGCAGTCGGCAGTCGCCGATGACGCCGATCAGATTGCGATCTTCCAAGAGCTTGACGAGCTCTTTCACCAGACATTGTTCGCTGGCGTGAAGCGTAGCAGCCTTCACCAGCTGGTTCGCGAGCGGTCCGGCCATCTCGAGCGCATTCGTCGTTTGCATCTACCCGAAAAGGGCAAGATCATGACCATTCTCGAGGGGCACCATGCGATTATCGACGCGATTGCCGCTCGCAACGAACAGGGTGCTGTCGATGCGATCCGTGACCATCTGAGCCGCACCGTCGCAAAAGTCGAAGACCTGCGGAAGGAATTCCCGCATTATTTCGTCTGATACTGCCGCGCCGTGGGTTGCCGCCGGTCTCAATTGACCGGGGTTAACAGCGGCCTGCCCGCGAAGAAGGCGGCAAGGTTGTCGACCGTCAATTGCGCCATCCTGTCGCGCGTTTCCTCGGTGCCGCTGGCGTGATGGGGATACAGCACAACGTTGTCCAGCGTTGCGAAGCGCGGATCGGGATTGGGTTCGTTGAGGTAGACATCGATGCCGGCCGAAGCGATCCGCCTTTCCTGCAAGGCCCCGATCAGGGCAGGTTCATCGACCACAGTGCCCCGAGCAATGTTGATGAAGCTGCCCGTTGGTCCAAGCGCATTCAGCACTTCCGCCGAAATCAACCCTTCAGTCGAGGGGCCGCCCGGCGTCGCCACGATCAGGATATCAGCCCAGTCCGCCAACTTTACCGGGTCGTCGAAATAGGCAAAATCATTGTCAGCTTTCTCCGTCCGCCCATAATAKCCGACCGTCAGCCCGACAGCTTCGCATCGCCTGGCAATCGCAATACCTATCCGGCCGAGGCCGACGATCCCTGCCTTCTTGCCCGACGTCGATGTGGTCAGTGGCATCATGCCCTTCAGCGCCCAGTCGCCGGAGCGCACATAGCGGTCGCCTTGCGGCAAGCGCCGACGCGCCGCCAGCATCAGAAGCAGCGCCATGTCGGCGACGTCGTCGCAAAGCACCTCGGATGTGTTGGTGAGCTTGATGCCGCGCCGTGTCATCGCCTCGACGTCCATCTGGTCGTAGCCGGCCGAGGAACAGGCGGCGAGCTTCAGCGCCGGCAATTGCGAAAGCAGGGTTTCGTCGATCGTCACATGGCCGTTGCAGACCAGAGCTGTGCAGATCKGGCCGGCTTTCCGTAGGAGAGCATCGCGTTCTTCGCCTTTTGCAAGATCCAGCCGGTGCAGCGTATAGGTCTCYTCCAGCATCGCCATCTGACGGGGCCGGAGCGGATAGGCGACGATGACATCGGGCTTCATGCGGGAACGAGTCCTTCCTGTTTGTAACGTGCGGCGCGGCGGGCGGCCTGAACCTCCGGGTCGGGATCGAGGCTGGCGGCAAGAAGCGCCTGAGTGTAGGGGTGGGAGGGCGCGTCGAAGATCTGGCGAACCGGGCCCTCTTCGACAATCGTGCCGGCCTTCATGACGATGACACGATCGGCAAAATCGCGCACCACCGGCAGGTCGTGTGCAATGAAAAGGTAGGACAGGCCGAATTCACGACGCAGACCCTCGAGTAGCGCGATCACCTGTGCCTGGACCGACACGTCGAGCGCTGACACCGCCTCGTCGCAGATGATCAGTTTCGGCTCCATGGCGAGCGCACGGGCAATCGCGATGCGCTGGCGCTGGCCGCCGGAGAACTGATGTGGATATCGGTCCGCCATATCCGGTTTTAGGCCAACCTTGACCAGCAATTCGGCCACTCTCTCCTTCCACCTCGCTTTCGGCAGGATATCCGGGTGAATGACCCAGGCCTCGGAAATCAACCGGAACACGCTCATCCGCGGGTTGAGTGACTGCGTCGGGTCTTGAAAGACCATCTGCAAATCGCGACGCAGCCCGAATATTTCCCTCGGGCTCATCGCAAGCAGATCGTTGCCGCGATAGAGGACCTGGCCCTCCTGCGGATCATCGAGGCGAACGATCGCCCGGGCAAGCGTCGACTTAYCGGAGCCGCTCTCGCCGACAACGGCAACCGTCTCGCCCGGCATGATAACGAAATCTACGCCTTTCAGAGCCTGGAATAGGCCATAGCTCTTCTTCAAACCAATTGCGCGCAGCAGCGGTTCGCCCTGCCGGTCACGCTCTTGCGGCATCGCACCTTTCCCGGGCGCGGCGGCAATCAGCTTCTTCGTATAGGGGTTCTGCGGGTTGCGATAGACTTCGGCCGCATTGCCCGTTTCGACGATGCATCCGGAACTCATCACCACGACCCGGTCGGCGATTTCCGCAACGACGCCGAGATCGTGCGTGATCAGCAACATGCCCATTCCGGTTTCCTGCTGCAACTCCTGCAGAAGTTCGAGCACCTGCGCCTGCACCGTAACGTCCAGCGCCGTGGTGGGTTCATCCGCAATCAGGATGTCGGGCTTGCAGGCGATCGCCATAGCGATCATCAGACGCTGCCGCTGTCCGCCGGAGAACTGGAACGGATACTTGCGCATCGCCGCTTGCGGATCGGCTATGCCGACGCGCCCAAGCAATTCGAGCGCCCTCGCACCGGCGCGCTCCCCCGACTGACCATGCGTGGTCATCATTTCGGTAATTTGCCAGCCGACCGTATAGACCGGATTGAGATGCGCCAGCGGGTCCTGAAAAATCATGGCGATCTTTGCGCCGTTGATCGAACGCCGCTCCTCAGGCGTCATTTTCAGCATGTCGCGCCCATTGAGGAGAATGGTACCACTGGTGATCTTGCCGGGCGGTGTATCGATCAGATTCATGATCGCCGAGGCAGACACGGACTTGCCCGAGCCGCTTTCCCCAAGGATCGCGAGCGTCTCACCACGATCGAGATGCCAGCGAACATCTTGTACCGCCTTGACGGTGCCGGTCACTGTGTGGAACTCGACCGAGAGGTCACGGACTTCCAAAAGATGTTCAGCCATTCTTCCTGCCTCCTATTTCAAGGCGCCAGCGTTGTATCGGATCGAGCGCGATGCGCAGCCAGTTCGACAGAAGGTTGAGCGACAGCGTCGTCAGGATGATTGCAAGGCCCGGCCAGAAGGAAAGCCACCAGGCATTGGTGAGATAAGGCCGCCCCTGGGCAACCATGAGGCCCCAGGTGATCTCCGGCGCCTGAATGCCGATCCCAAGGAACGACAACGAGGACTCGGCCAGCATGACGAAGGCGAAATCAAGCGTCGCGATCGTAACCAGCGTGGGCAGGATCACCGGCAAGATGTGACAAAAGACAATGCGCCAGTGCGATGCTCCCATGACCTTCGCCGCCTGCACGAACATCCGCTCGCGCACCTCAAGCACTTCGGCGCGGGTGGTGCGCAGATAGATGGGAATGCGGGTGATCGCCAATACCAGGACAATATTGGCGACCGAAGGTTCGAGCATATAGAGCACGATCACCGCCAGAAGCAGCGACGGAAAGGACATGATCACGTCGCCGAGGCGCATGATCCATTGAGCGGCGGAAGAGCGGCTGTAACCCGCCACCAGACCAAGCGTCGTCCCAACGATCGATGATGCGAGCACCGCTGCCGCGGCCACGAGGATGGTGTTTTGCGCCGCCACGACGACGCGGGCAAGAAGCGGCCTGCCCAGAGCGTCGGCGCCCAGGACATAAAGCAATCCGCGTGTAATATCGAACGGCGGCGCGTTGCGGCCCCGCAGATTCTGCTTGGTGGCAATGCCCTCCAGCAAGAACGGACCAAACAGCGCACAGAGAAGAACGATCAACAGAAAAACAGCAGCGAAGAAAGCGAGCTTGTCCGCCCACAGCATAGTCAGCCAACGTCCGATCGGGCCGTTCGGTTTTTTCACGGCGAGGATTTGTGTGTCGGTCATCGTCATCGCTCAATACCGGATACGTGGATCGAGCAGCACATAGGCGAGGTCGATCAACAGGTTCATGATGAAGATCGCCAGTGCCGAAACCATGATGACGGCCAGCACGACGGCGAAATCGCGAAGTAGGATGGAATCGATCATCAGCTTGCCGATGCCCGGAAAGCCAAACACCGTCTCTACGACAACGGCACCGTTCAAGATGGCAGCCGCCTGGTCGCCTATGACTGTGATCACCGGAAGCATGGCGTTGCGCAGTCCGTGAATGAAGATGATCGAGTTCGAGCGGACGCCCTTGGCACGGGCCGTCTTCACATAGGCGGAAGAAAGAACGCTGATCATCGAGCCGCGGACCACCTGCAGGATCAGACCGAAGGGCCTGATGAACAGCACGCTGACCGGCAGGACCCAGTGCCAGACGCTTCCCGTTCCCGATGTCGGCAGGACATGCAGTTTGACGGCGAAAATGACGATCGCCACGATGGCCAGCCAGAAATCCGGTGCCGCAGCGCCGATCAGCGAGAAGAAAGTGGCGAGACGGTCGAATACACCGCCGACGCGAAACGCCGCTAGCGAACCAATGACGATCGCTGCGACTGTGACCAGCGCCATGGTGATGACAGCCAGCCAGAAGGTCCAGACGAAGGCCTCCAGCACGACATCAACGGCCGGACGGGCCTGTCGCAGTGACTGACCGAAATTGCCCTGTGCGAGATCGGAAACGTAACGGCCGAATTGCACGATCAACGGATCGTTGAAACCGTTCATCTCACGGAATTGCTGGCGCATTTCCGAGGTTGCGTCGATTGGCAGGTAGAGATCAGTCGGATCGCCCGTCAGCCGGGACAAGAAGAATACGATGACGATGAGCACCACGAGCGATACGCCACTGGCGATCGCCCGCTTGCCGATGAAACTTTTCATGCCACTCCTCCCGAGTGAAACCCATGTGGGTTCATGCGATCCAGTTTCCGTCTTCACCGTCCGGAGCTCGACTTGTCATGCCCCGCGGCGACGCGGCTCGGCCCTAAAACGAGCAGCACCACAACTGAAATATTAGTGCTTCTAAAATTTTTGTGAAGCTTTTTTTGAGAAATCGTCATGCCTTGGGGATATTGCAGTGAAGCAAGGCCAGGTGCGAAGCACCACCGATGGAAATGTGACCACCTTTAAGGCTATTCCAATTGCTACGCCGCCCGGGGGCGATCTGCGGTGGCGGGCACCTGCCGCGGCGGCGTCATGGGGACGGGATGAGGAACGCCAGACGCGCGAGGCCGCCTCGCCTTCGTCTCAATGCTGTCTTTTTGAAGGCCAGCGAAATGCTGCCCTCGTCCCATCTTGATGTCGAGTTTCTTGTGGCTCGCCTGCGCGTGTCACCAGTTCTCCAAAACTGTGCCGCCCGAAAGTCTCCGAGCGCGACACGCGGATAGGCTTCTCACGTGTCGACCTGGTGCGAAGCCATGGAGTGGCCGCGATAATCAAGTGAACACGGAACGGGTCTCACATATCTGGCTTCACCCGCGAGCGGCTCTATTTTCCAAAACGCAAACGCCGCCGCCGCCCGCTAAACGATCATTCGCCTGCTCAGCTCTTCACCGACCCGGCTGCCATGCCTGCGAGGAAGTAGCGTTGAGCAATCAGATACAGGATCAAAAGCGGGAGCGATCCCAGCACGCTCATCGCCATCATCTCGTTCCATTCGAACGCATGCTGGCCCATCAGCAACTCGATACCGATGGGAACAGTCCGCATGTCCATCGACTTCGTCAAAGTCAGCGCAAAGAGGAATTCGTTCCATGCCAGCAGAAATGTGTAGACCGCGGTCGCGACGATACCGGGCACCGACAGCGGGATGATCACACGCCACAGCGCCGTCCAGCTTGACCCGCCATCGACAAGTACGGCCTCATCGAGCTCCCTCGGCAGGGTATTGAGATAGCCGGTCATCAGAAGGATCGCATAAGGCAGGGTGAAGACCATGTAGGTCAAAATCAGCGCAAAATAGGTGTTGAAAATACCGAAGGCGACGACCATGCCGAAATAGGGGATCAAAAGCGTGATCGGCGGAACGGTCTGCGTGCTGATGATGAACACGTTCAGCGTTTTCTTGAGCCGGAATGAATACCGGCTGAAAGCATAGGCCGTCAGGATGGCGATCAGCACCGTCAGAACCGTTACCACTCCCGCGACGAGATAGCTGTTGAGAAAGAAGCGAACTTTCGTCGGGTCGTTGAAGATCGAAAGATAGGCGACGTTGGTGAATTGCTCGGGCAGCAGCCGCGGCGGCAGGGCAAAGATCTCGGTGTTTGACTTCAAGGATGTGAAGAACATCCACAGGATCGGAAAGCCCGCGAAGACCAGACCGACCGCCAGCCCGAGATATGTCAGGAGGGTCGGTACTATGGTGCGACTGAGAGAGCGTTTTGCCATTGCCGGTCACCTGGCCTTCTGATGTTTGATGTAGAAGTACGTGGCGCCCATCGAGATGATCAGAATGAAGATTGCGCTCGCCGACGCGCGCGAAAATTCATAACTCGAAAACGCAAGCTTGTAGGTGTAGGTGCTGAGCACCTCGGTCGCGTAGATCGGACCGCCTCCCGTCGTCATCCACACAAGGGGGAAGACCTGCATCGTCCAGATGAAATCAAGCAAGGCAATGCTGATGATGATCGGCATCAGTTGCGGGATCGTGATGTAGCGGAATTTCTGGAACTCGTTGGCGCCGTCAATGCCAGCTGCCTCGTAGAGATCCTTGGGTATGCCCTGAAGGCCAGCGAGAAGGCTGACCATATAGAGCGGATATCCCGCCCAGATATTCGCAAAGGTCAGCGCATGCAGCGCGGTTTTCGTCGAAGAAAACCACTCGACCTTGAAGTCAATGATATGGAGCGTCATCAGGATGCTGTTGACCACGCCATTTGGGTCCAGGAGCAGCCGCCAGATGATGGCGATGATCACCGCCGTGAAGAGCCAGGGCAAAATGTAGAGAACCCGCAGGATGCTTCTGATCAACGGATCGACACGCTGGCTGTTGAGCAGAAGGGCGAAGGCCAGACCGAYCAGGAGATGGAAGATGACGCTCATCACCGTGAAATAGAGTGTCTGCCCGACCGACTGCCAGAAAACCGGATCTCTGAAGATCGTCACATAGTTCTGCAAACCGACGAAGGACGCGTCCTTTTTAGTGATCGCACCGTCCATGAGCGAATAGCGCAGGACAGTGATCATGGGAAACAGCATCAGGAGACAGAACAGAAACGTCGCTGGGGCAACATAGAAGTAGGGAACCAGCCTCTTTCTTGTTTTGTAAGACAGCATGCCACGCTTGCGTATTTTCGCTTGCGTCCGGATCATAGTTTCTGTGGCGAGGCTCATGAGATGTGATTTTCCGCCTGGTCGTGAAATCTATCAATTCGTCCTGATGTAGTGGCAGCGCAATAAACTCTATCGCGCTGCCGACGATTGGTCGGTGGGGTGCTTACTTGTTAAACTCGACCAACCATTGCTTCTGCGTATTGGCAGCCGCGTCCTTTGCGGTTTGCTGACCGTCGAACATCTTTTGAACTTCGACGTTCATCTGGCGCATGAGATCTTCGGCCACCGGCAGTCCGACGAATTCGTTGGCGAGCTTCCCGCTTTGGAATATCTTGAAGGCTTCTTCAAACAGCGGGTCGGACTTGGAGAAATCCGGTTTGGCGTTGATATTGCCCGGGAAGGCATTGGCGATCGACACGAGGCGGCTGTTCACTTCCGGGCTCATCAGATATTCGACGAGCTTCCAGGCTTCCGCCTTGTGCTCGCTTTTGTCGCTGATGCCGATACCCCAGGAAGCATAGGGAAGCCCGCGCTTGCCGGTATAGCCGTCGACGGCTGGAAGGGCGGAGATGCCGAACTTGAGATTGGGGTTTCGCTGGCGAATGAGATTGATGTGGGCCAACGAGTCGATCATCATGCCGACACGCCCGTTGACGAATTCTTCGACCTTGTCCTGCTCCTTCTTGGCAAAAATACCAGGTGAGATGACGCCGGCATCCTGCAGCGACTTGATGTATTCAAGCGTGCCGACAACGGAGGCGTTTTCCAGGTCGGGCTTGCCATCCTTCAGCATGGATGCTCCGGATGCCCAAACCCAGGACATCACGTCATTCTGGATGCCGCCGGGATTTTGCAGCGAAAGCGGTAGCACCCAACCGTATTGGTTCTTGTCCGCATTGGTCATCTTCTTGGCGGCATCGGCGAATTCGGTGCGGTTTGTCGGCAGCTTTTCGACGCCGGCCGCCTTTGCCAGATCGAGGTTTACGAAAACAGGGTAGACGAACGAGGCAAGCGGGAACATGACGCTTTGCCCGTTGACCTTGATGATGTCGGCGATCTGGCTCTGATCATATTTGGCGTCAGCCATCAGGCTGTCCATCGAGGCGATTGCTCCCTGCTTCGCCAAGCCGTTGACCCATGCGCCGTCCAGGCCGACCACATCGCTGAGTGTCCCCGACGCTGCGCCGACAACAATCTGATCATGGGTAGCGGAATAGGGACCGCTGACGAGCGTCACCTTGATGCCGGGGTTTTTGGCTTCAAAGTCATCCATGATGCTTCGCAGAGCACCGGCGGGCATTTCCGGCTCCCACCACTGGATGAACTCGAGATTGGTCTGAGCAAAGGCGCACGTGGCGCATAGTGCCCAGGCGGCCACGGCCGACTGAGCCGCCACGATAAATCTTCTGACGTTCATGTTTCCCTCCCTGAAAACGATATTTCGTTCGATCCTCCCGATCGAGACCAAAGTAGGTTCCTTTAGGGGTCTGGCTGTCAATGAAGAACTGCAATCGGCAAAAGCAAGCAGGCGGCAAAGACCGGAAAAATCAACGTAAGTCATTGATTAATTGTGGTTTTATCCATGGATTTCGAGCTGCTTTTTTCTGCTCCGCATATTTCTCGTGTCGCATTTTTTCTTTACTTTCGTAAACAAATGAAAGCCGTTCCGCTCAAAGGAAAACAAATGAAAGGCTTGCGGATCGAAGAGAAGCGGGGTTCGGATCGGTCGTGGCGCCTGTCGATATCGCACCTAAAATGCGTTCAACCAACGGCCAGGTGTGCTCGGATTATCAACGAACACCGGAAGGACCCACCTCCGCAGCGAGCTTAAAGGCTGCGGGACGGTGTGACATCCCACGCTCTCGCGCGATGAACTTATCGGCGAACGCTTCTGAGCAACGGAACAAGCATCCCTTTGCGCTACGCAGGTCGACCGAAGGATGGAAGGGAAAGCTAAGAGCCTGATCCCACCAACCAGCTCCGCTATTTGCGGATCATGCTAGATTGCCAGATGCGTCTGGGGATCGAAGAAGTGCAACTTGGCCACATCGATCGCCAGGTTGATCATTGCGCCCGGCTGGGCTGTACTGATGGATTCGAACTTCGCCACGGCGTTTGCCGCGCCGCTCAGATCCTCGACGGCATCGGGGTCACCGGAATCGATCCGCACCGCTTCGATCTTCAGATGGACGATCAGTTCGGAGCCCAGTTCCTCGATCGATTTTACAAGACCCGGGATCGTCGCGTAGCGCGATCCCGATTCCAGACCGCTGTCGTAAAGGTCTTCCGGGCGAATGCCGAAGATGATCGTCTTGCCTTCGAACGCCGCCAGACCAGGAGACTGCTCGAATGCGCTCGCCGCGACCGGTATGGAAAAGGTGGGCAGATCGATCCTGCCGTTCTGCAGGCGGCCTTCGAACAGGTTCATGGACGGCGACCCGATGAAACCCGCAACGAAGGCATTGACCGGTCGGCTGTACAATATCTTTGGCGTGTCGACCTGTTGAAGGACGCCGCCCTTCAAGACCGCAACCCGGTCACCCATGGTCAAGGCTTCGGTCTGATCGTGCGTCACATAAATCGTCGTCACGCCCAGCTGTCTCTGCAGGCTGACGATTTCGGCGCGCATTTGCACGCGCAGCTTGGCATCGAGGTTAGACAGGGGCTCGTCCATGAGAAAGGCCGCCGGTTCGCGCACCATGGCGCGTCCCATGGCGACCCGCTGACGTTGGCCGCCGGAGAGCGCTGCCGGTTTGCTGTCGAGCAGCGTATGCAGCTGAAGGGTCTTGGCTATTTCGTGGACCCGCTTCGTGCGTTCGGCCTTGCTCTTCCCCGCAAGTTTCATCGAGAAGGCAATGTTGTCGAACACCGTCATATGCGGATAGAGCGCATAGCTCTGAAACACCATCGCTATGTCCCGGTCCTTCGGCGCGAGATCCTCGACATTCTCTCCACCGATGCTCAGGGTCCCGCTGCTGATCTCCTCCAGCCCGGCAATCATGCGTAATGCCGTCGATTTTCCGCATCCCGAAGGGCCGACAAGGATGAGGAACTCGCCATCATTTATCGTCAGGCTAAGATCTTTGATCGCGTGGAATTTGGTTCCAAAGGTCTTGCAAATCTTGTCCAGCACAACAACAGCCACTGCACTTCCTCCCTCGTATCATTGTCATCCAATCCTCAGGGGGACAGCCCTCCCGGCGCCGCCTTCAGATCGAACTCAAACAGTCATTTGCGCAGCGCCAATCCGATCGTCCAGGGCACCAGAGTGATGAACTCTCAGTCCGGCGACGCAATCGGTCTGGGCACGGGCGCATTTTCCTCAGCCATCCAGGCGAGACAGGTGCTTTGATCCGGCAGAGCCATGCGGCCGCCCGGGCCGGTCACAGAGATCGCGGCTGCCGCAGTTGCGTAGACGGCGCAGGCGACAGGCTGCTTTCCCTGTGTCAGCGCAAAGGCATAAGCGCCGTGGAAGCAATCTCCGGCGCCTGTCGTGTCGACCGCTTTGACCTCGTAGGCCGGAACATGCCACAAAACGGMATCTCCCGTCTGCCTGATATAAGACCCTCGCTCACCGTCAGTCAGAACGACTGCGGTGCGGTCGTCAGACCAAAGCTTGTGCAGGATCACCGTCGGATCGGTTTCGCAAGAATAAGTCTGCGCGAATTTCAACGGCAATACCAGATGGTTGGACAGGCTCATCAATCGTCCGGTCGCAGGCCCGATCGTCCATTCAATGTCTGCCACCACTGCCAGGCCCAGCATGCGGGCGCGCGCAACGATCGTATCTGCGTGAGTGGCATAGCCGTCGATCAACAGCACCTGGGCTTGTGCAAGAGTTCTGTCGGTCAGCGCGTCTGAGGTTCCGTGCGGCACATCATCGTCATAGGCAATAAACCTGTCGCCTTCGGGTCCGACCGTGATCACCGACCGTATTGGCCTGGCGTCGGGACGGCGCGGCGCAAAGGATATATCGACCCCGTGCCGTTCAAGTTCGCGGGCGCTGACATCGGTGAGAGGATGATCGCTCAGCCAGCCGATGAAACCAGCCCGTCCCCCCAGCCTTGCGACCGCAACAAGGGCTGTCGCGACATTGCCGCCGTGGTCCTGGGTGCGATTTGTCACCTTTCCCTTACCGGCACTCAGCGGTCGGTCGACATAGATGATATCGTCGATCGCGAGAGCCCCGAAGCCCAGAACCTGAAGGTTATTTATCACCTGTCAACCGCCCGCGGCAGCGAGCGCCTMTTGCGGCGCCATACCGCTGTGAATGACAAGCTTGAAGGCGCGCGCCGCCATCGTCGTATCGCCGTGACCCCAAAGGTTTCGCCCCACCACGGCACCCTTCGCCCCTGCACGCAAGGCATCGGCGGTCTGGGTCAGAGCCCCGAGCAGATTTTCCGTTTTCGGGCCGCCCGCGATAACGACGGGAACCGGGCAGGTGGCGACGGTTTCCCGGAAAGAGTCGAAGTCCCCGGTGTACCCGACCTTGATCACGTCAACGCCGGTCTCGAACCCGATCCGTACGGCATAGGCGATTTCGTCGGGGGTGAAGACGATCTTGCCGCCGTTTGAATAGTCGCGGGGATAGACATGCGCAACGACCGGCATTTCAAAGCGAGCCGCGGCGTTGACGGTATCGGTGAGCCAGCGAATGTATTCGCCTTCGGTATTGCCGCGCACCGGAATGGCGACGGCAAGAGCATCTGCACCGTATCGTACCGCATCCTCAGGGGTCGCGATCAACTGACGAATTCGGTCGTCGGGCGTAAAGCAACCGGCTTGAATGACCAATGCGGCCTTGCCTGCATAGGCGGGCCACAAGTGGCGCGCAGCACCAGGCTGAATGCTGATATAGTCCGGCTCTCCGGCCATCACCCGCTTAAGAGCGCCCGGCAGATCCGCGAGACCACCCTCACGGACATTGCCATAGCCAACGAAGTGGTCGACGGCGCCACCGAACAAATGCCCTGACGGATGTGAAAACAGCCGTGACAGGCGAATTTTGGTTCCAAGGCCCATATCGATGCTGTCCCTTTACCAGTTTGATTTCGTGTTGAGAAACACTAACTCGAAAATAAACGAATGTTCAATATTTCGATTTCTTTCGTTTTCATTTAAGATGGCTAGAACGCGCGCTAGGTTCCCATCGACACTGCCTTTCCTCGCGCCTTTTGAGTTAAAGTGGTTGTCGCGTATTTTCGAATTTCGAAACCTCGGCACCCTCGCTTATATGAAAGGAATTCGAGGTCACACATGCTGGCGGAACAACGGCGACATCAGATCATGCTGGAACTTCAGCGGACCGGCCAGGCGCGCACCAGCCAGCTGGCGGAAAACTTCGGCGTCTCCGAGGTGACCATCCGATCCGACCTGGAAATTCTGGATGCCAAGAAGCAGCTCATCAAGACGCATGGTGGCGCGATCGCATTGCCGGCCAGCTCTCCCGCGGCAGCCTTCGAAGAACGGATGAACCGAAATTTCGACGCCAAACGACGCATCGCGCAGATGGCGGCACGCCAGATCATCGACAACCAATCCGTTGTGTTCGACAGCGGCTCGACGCTGCTACAGGTCGCCATGCAAATGCCCCCGGTCAATAACGTCGTGGTGGCCACAACCGCCATGAACATCGCGCAGCATCTGATGTATCGGCCGGGGCTGGATGTGCACATGATTGGCGGCCGGGTCTTTCCGAGCACCGTCAGCACGATCGTGTCGGATTCAGACAAGGCCGTGGGCGGTCTCGTCGCCCATCAGGCGTTCCTCAGCGCTCATGCCATCGATCACGCATTCGACGTCGTCGACGTCTCGGAAGACATAGCGCGCACCAAACGTAATCTGGTCCGCATGGCGAGACGCGTGATCCTCGTGGCGGATTCCAGCAAGTGGGATATTGGTGCCTCGTCCAAGGCATTTTCGCTTTCACGGGTCGATCTGATCATCACCGACACTGGCATGCCGCATGGGATTCGCAGTCGGCTGGACAAGCTGGGGGTCGAGGTGCGCTACGTGTAGGGCGGCGGCGGTTGCGCCGCTGTTTGTGCTTGTGTAACAAAAAATTTTGCGCATGCGACATTGTCAGGCTAGAAACGCAATTCGAAAGCCCTCACACTGACCGCCTTTGCGATATCGGCTGACGCAGACGAGCCTTGGCGCAGTGCAACCAGAATTGCCAATGGACAAGATGACGATCAAAACCATGGACGATTTCGCCCGGTCCTGCGGCGTTTCCCGTCCAACGCTTTCGCGGTATTTCGATAGCCCGAGCAGTGTAAAGCCGGGGACGCGCAAACGCATCGAGGACGCGCTGTCGGMATCGGACTACCGTCCCAATCTCTATGCGCGCAACCTTAATCGCAAGAGGACACGTAACGTCGGCATTCTCGTGCCCGTCATTACAGATCCATTCTATGCCGAAATGGTCAATCGTCTCGAGTTGCGCGTCCGTGATGAGGGTTACTGGCCAATCGTCATCTCGTCCCACGGCTTGCCGGATCTCGAAGCCGAGGCTGTCAACACACTCCTGTCCCTGAAGGCAGCCGGCGCGATCATCGCCCCGCTGGGTCTCACTTCCGAGCCGGGCATCTTCGAAAAACTCCGAGAGAGCATCCCCATTGTCTACTTCGATACGTTCATCGAAGGCGACACGCCCTTCATTGGCAATAACAACGCCCAAAGCGTTGCGACGATCGTCGACTATCTCTGCCGATCGGGCGAGCCGCCTGCATATTTCGACATTCCGCATGTCAATCACAATTCCGGGGAGCGGCTGGCAAGCTATATCGCCACGATGGAGTCGCTCGGTTTCGAACCGGTCGTGTTTGGCGCCACCGAGAGCTACGGCTGGGATTTCGAACGTATGGGATATGAGCAGACCGATGCAATGATCGCGGCTGGAACGCTGCCGGGCAGGACAATCCTCTGCGCGAACGATCGCCTCGCCTTCGGCGCGATGGCCGCCGCCCATTCTCGCGGCCTTCGCGTCGGCCGCAGGAGCGATAGCGATCTTCGCATCGCCGCCCATGACGACCATCCCCTCAGCCGCTATACCTGCCCGCCACTGACGACGATGKCGCAAGACTTCACCGCCATGGCACGCAGCAGTGTCGACACACTGCTTTCGATGCTGGACGAAGACAATGACACCACGCAGGTCGTTGCACGAAGGATCATCCTCGACGGTACATTGGTGATGCGTCAGTCGGCGTGATTGAGGAGGCTGCGCCATCCGGCAACCGCCTCTTCCACCGCCCGCCGCGCCGCCGGAATGTGCCGCCCCATGGAAACGAAACCATGGATCTGGTCCTGCCAACGCCGAGGGATTACAGGGACACCCGCCTCTGCAAGCCGGCGGGCATAGGCGTCGCCCTCGTCTGCGAGGATATCATGGCCGGCAATCGCGACGAAGGCCGGTGGCACACCCGCGATATTTCCGACGCGCAGGGGGGAAACGCGCCAATCAGCAATATCAGCCGCATCGCGGACGTAATGATCCCGGAACCAGCGCATCGTCGAGGTCGTCAACCCGTATCCTTCGGAAAACCTGACATAGCTGTCGGCCGTCTGTCCGGCATCGGTGTTGGGATAGAGCAGAAGCTGCGCAGAAATTTTCCGCGCGACGCCATCCCGCGAGAGAAGTGACAGGACAGCGGCCAGATTGCCGCCGGCGCTATCGCCCGCGACCGCGATCCGATCCGGATCGATACCGAACGCGCGTGCCTGCTCCACCACATAGGCAAGGGCCGATACGCAATCTTCCAAACCCGCCGGGAACTTGTGCTCGGGGGCCAGCCGATAGTCGGGGCAAAATACGATACAGGCGCCGATATTTGCAAACCACCGGCAGATCTCGTCGTGGGATTCAAGCGTGCCGACGACCCAGCCGCCGCCGTGAAGGTAGAGAAGTGCCGGCGCATCCGCGTCTGGAGCACCCACACCGCGATAGATCCTGAGCGGGATCGGGCCGCCTGCCCCGGCGATCGTTCTGTCCTCGATGGCAGCGACCGGCTCGCGATCACCCTGCAATGTCGGGCAACCCGCGTCATAGGCAGCGCGCGCCTCGTCTGCTGTGCCGCGCTCAAAGGGTGGCTGCTTTGCGGCGCGACCGAGCGCCAGGACATGCGCGGCGCCGGGATCCAATCGATCTTTCATCGCTTCACCTCAAGCAAGCAGGCTGCGGGCTTCATCTTCGCCGAGCAGCGGCGGTTGCGCAACTGTGCCCGCAATCGTAACCGCGCTCCTGATCTCGCTGGATGCCAGGGTCGCTTCCATGATCTCGAGCACGTGAAGCGCCAAATCGCCGGAAGCGCGCGGCGCCCTGCCCTCGCCAAGCGCGCGGACGAGATCGGCAACGCCCAGCATACGATAGTTGGCGCGGTCGGGAGCGCTATACGGCCAGTTCGGGGCGCCATACAGATCGCCTTCACTTTCGAAATTCTTCCATTCGGCGCCGCGCTCGGAAAGCGAGACCGTTCCGCCGAACGTATCGGGATCGGGCAAGCGCAACGAACCTTCTGTGCCGTGCAACTCGATCGGATGATTGGAGTGCCGGAAGACGTCCCACGACGCACCGAAATTCACCGTCGCGCCCGACTGAAACTCAAGAAGCGAGAGCACGTTGGTCGGCGTCCCCACCTTGAACGTCGTGTTCTTGAAGGGGCCATCAGCCGTGATCAGCCGTTCTTCCTGGCCTTTCGTCGCCATCGCCATGACGCTTTTCACCGGGCCGAGCAGATTGACGAGCATCGTCAGATAGTAGGGCCCCATGTCAAAGAGTGGGCCACCACCGGGTTGATAGTAGAATTGCGGATTGGGGTGCCAATGCTCCATGCCACGGCCAAACATGAAGGCAGTGCCGCTGACCGGGCGGCCGATCGCACCTGCATCCATCAGGCCTCGTGCACGCCGGCCAGCGGCGCCGAGGAATGTATCGGGAGCCGAACCTAACAGAAGACCGCGACCTCCGGCTTCCGCCACTAGCTTGCGGCCCTCGGTGGCCGACGTCGCGAGCGGCTTTTCAGTGAAGACGTGCTTGCCCGCGGAAAGCGCCGACATCGTCACGTCGAAATGGACGGCCGGGATGGTGAGGTTCAGGACAAGGTCGATTTCGGGGTCGGCCAAGAGCGCATCGACCTCCATGGCCCGGATGCCATATTCCTTCGCCCTCAGTGCCGAAATATCGGATGAGATGTCGGCACAGGCTCTCAATTCGACTCCGGCAAACAGGGCGGCGTTGCGCAGGTAGGTCATCGAGATATTGCCGCAGCCGATCACGCCGATGCCCAGCCTGGTTCCCAGATATACTTTCATGAATTGGCCTCCCCACCAATTTCACAGATGTTTCGCCCATCCTCGATGGGCTTGCTACCGCGACAATCGCTATAGAACATTTTATTTCTTGACGCGCGATAAATTTTTATAAAACATACGGAAATAGCAATCCGACCGTCACACGCGGCTCGCCAGGGGATGTCGCCACTTCACCATCATGCCAAAAGCGCGGTCATACCGGTCCAGCGGCATATAAACGAAGGTCTACCCAGGTCGAGGTCAAGGAATGGGCATGAGTATCAAAGACCTGAAAGTCGGCTGCCAGACATTCACCTGGGAAATGCTCGGGAGAAACTGGAATGGCGGCCCGGACGATCTGCTGGAAGCCATTGCAGAAGGCGGTTACGCGGGCATCGAGATTACCGACACGATGATCGGCCACTACGCAGATAGTCCCGATAATTTCGCCGCGAGCCTGAAGAAACATGGCCTGACGCTCGCGTCTTTCGCAATGGGCTCGAAAAGCGGCTTTACCGTCAGGCAAGAGATCGAGAGCGACCTCAGGACCACACAGCGCTGGATCGATTTCGCGGCCACCTTTTCCGGCGCACTCGTTTCGATCGGCTCGGCGACGGTTGTTTCCGAGGGGCCGCGGGCGGAAAAATTCGAAATCGCCGCGGAGTTCTACAATCGGGCTGGCGAATTGGGCAAGGCTTCGGGCGTGCATATCGCTGTGCATCCGAGCTCGCACCACAATACGCTGCTGTTCGACCGCGCCGATTATGACCGGATCTTCTCGCTCATCGACAAGAACCTCGTCGGCTGGGTGCCCGATACCGGCCATATCCTGCGCGGCCATGCGGATATTCTCGATACGCTCCGGACCTATCAGGACCGCATCCGCTATCTCCATCTCAAGGACGTGGATGCGAACGGCAAGTGGGCCATTCTTGGCAAGGGGATCTGCGATACGCCTGCCGTGATCGACATCGTTGCCGCTGCGCCGMGCTTCAATGGCTGGCTGGTCCTGGAAGAGGAATCAGACACGGCCGCTGCCGACCCTGCGACTGCCGTGAAGACGAACCGCGAAACGATGCGCCGGTACGGCGCCTGAGGAAGAGACATGATCCGTAAGGAAGACCGGCGGCTGCGTGTGGGCGTTCTCGGCTGCGGGCCGATCGCACAGTTCGCCCATCTCGAATCCTGCGTGAAGGCCGGGAATGCCGACCTCTATGCCATTTGTGACGCAGCACCCGACCTGCTTGCGCGCATGGGCGCGACATACGAACCTCGGAAGATGTATGCCGATTATGACGCGATGCTCGCCGATCCAGAGCTCGAAGCCGTCATCATCGCCACGTCGGACGCCTATCACGTGCCGATGTCGGTCAAGGCGCTCGATGCAGGAAAGCACGTGCTCTGCGAGAAGCCTACCGGTGTGACGATCGAGGAGGGCCAGGCGCTCGCCGACGCCGTTAAGCGCTCCGGCAAGGTGCTGCAGGTGGGTCATATGAAGCGTTTCGACCCTGCGTTGGAGGCTGCCCGGGATTTTGTCCGCGACGATATCGGCGAGATCTTCGCGCTGAAGGCCTGGTACTGCGACTCCACCCACCGCTACACCAATACCGATGCGGTTCAGCCGCTACCGATCACCAGCAAGTTCGCCAGAAAACCCGCAGGAAATCCCAAGGCTGACCTGCGCCAGTATTTCATGCTGGCGCATGGCTCGCATCTCGTCGATACCGCCCGTTTCCTGTGTGGCGAGATCGTCGCGGTGCGAGCCCGCCTTCTCGAGCGTGCCGGCGCCTATTGCTGGTTCGTGGAAACCGAGTTCGCCAATGGCGCGCTCGGTCATCTCGATCTGACGGTCGCGGTCCGCATGGACTGGCATGAGGGCTTCCAGCTCTATGGCGAAAACGGTTCGGTGATCGCTAAGACCTTCAATCCCTGGTACCTCAGGGCGAGCGAGGTCGAGATCTTCCACGAAAAGGACACGACCACGCGCAAGCCACTAGGCGCCGACGGGCACTTCTTCCGCCGGCAACTGGAAGGGCTTGCCGATACCGTGCTGAACGGCGCGCCGATGCGCGGCGCCGATATAGAGGACGGCATCGCCTCCATCCGCGCCATGGTCGCCATCGCCCGGTCGGTCGAAACGGGCGAACGTGTCGAACTCGCAACCGTCACAGGATCGGTCTGATGCAGCTTGGCATCTTTGCAAAGACCTTCCCCGGCACCGATCCTCGGCAGGTGCTCTCCGCCGTGCGTGACAGTGGATTTGCGACGACTCAGTTCAATTTCGCCTGCGTCGGTCTGCCATCGATGCCGGACGCAGTGGCGCCGGAAACGATTACCGCGATCCGGGCGGCATCTGAAGAGACCGGCGTTTCACTCGCGGCACTTTCAGGCACCTATAACATGGCCCATCCGGACAAATCCGTGCGGGAAAGGGGGCTCAAACAGCTTGGGGTGGTGATTGAAACGGCAGCGGCCCTGCAGATTCCGCTGGTGACGCTCTGCACCGGCAGCCGCCATGCCCAAGACCAATGGATGCATCATCCGGACAATGCGCTTCCGTCCGCCTGGGCCGATATGGCGGCCGAAATGGAAAAAGCGCTGGAATTCGCCGAGCGGCACGACATCGATCTCGGCATTGAGCCGGAACAGGCAAACATCGTCACCTCCGCTGTTGATGCGGTGCGGCTGATCGGAGAGATGGGGTCGAGGCGCCTGCGCATCGTGCTCGATCCGGCAAACCTCTTCGAGCAGGCGACACCGGCCGAAGTGTCCGACATCGTCGACAGGGCGATCGATATCTCGGCCGGGTACGTGACGATGGCCCATGCGAAAGATCGTTATGCCGATGGCCGCTTCACGACAGCAGGTCAAGGTATCGTCGATTTCCCTGCCTTCATCGACGGCCTGCGCGTGACCGGTTTCGACGGTACGCTCGTCACGCACGGTCTTGCGGCAGAAGAAGCACCCGCCGTCGCCAGATTTCTTTCGGATCTGATCCGATGAAGACCCACGTCGCCTTCAGACGAGACGATACCGACCTTTCAGTTTACGACTGCGGAACAGGCAAAGCCTTGCTCTTTCAACACGGGCTAGGAGGCAATGAGGCGCAGGTCGCACAGGTCATCCCCGAAGGGCTCGACTGGCGGCGGATCACGACTGAGTGCCGCGGGCATGGGAGCTCAACGCTCGGCACGCGACGCCCCTTCTCGATTGCGATGTTTGCAGCCGACGTCATCGCCGCGGCGGACGAAAAGGGAATAGACCGGTTCATCGCCGGCGGCATCTCCATGGGCGCAGCCATCGCGCTGCATCTGGCAAAAACCCATCCCGAGCGTGTCACGGGTCTCATTCTGGTCCGTCCAGCCTGGTCGTTTGCCCGCGCGCCTGACAACCTCGCACCGATCCGCGAAATCGCGGACTTGCTGAGATCCCATCMGCCTGCCGAAGGCCAGGCACTTTTTGCCGGGTCGGCGACGGCGGAACGTCTGCGCGTGGAAGCGCCGGACAATCTCGCCTCCCTGCTCGGCTATTTCAAGCGTCCTGATGCCTTTGCCTTTGCCGCCGTGCTTGATGACATCGCTTCAGATGGCACCGACGTTTCGCGAGAGGACGCGGCAAAGCTGGCTATTCCCGCGCTCGTCCTCGGCAACCGGCAGGATGCCATTCACCCCCTCGCCGTCGCACAAGTGATGGCTGATGCGCTACCCAATGCGCATTTCCTCGAAGTGCCCGCGAAGGCGGCGGATGCCGAAGCGCATTTCGCCGCGGTTCGAACGGTGATCCAGCAATTCCTCACCACAGAATTCAAACATCGGAGCGTCGCTCAGCCATGACATCGAAATCTCTCGCGAGCGGCGCCATCACCGCATTGCCCCGCCACAGGCTGCTCGGCGAGTTTTCGCTCTGGTCAGCGGATCTCGCCAATATGGAGCGCGACCTTCACCGCATCGAACCCTATGTCGATCTCCACCATATCGACGTTGCCGACGCACGCTTCACGCCCGGCTTCCTGTTCTTTCCCGATTTCGTCGCCCGCATCGCCAAGCTGACGGCAAAACCGATCCATGTGCATCTGATGGTCGAGGCCGAGATCGTCGAGGAGCAGACACGCCAGTTCATCGAGGCGGGCGCCGATCTCGTCAGTGTTCATGCGGAGAACGGTGAAGCAGGTTTGCGCGCGGTGGCGCTCGCAAAAGAGCTTGGGGCCGAAGCCGGCGTCGTTCTGCGACTGGAAACCCCGGTCGCCGAGGCAGAACCGTTCCTCGCAGAGGTCGCTTTCTTCACGCTGCTCGGGACCTCGATCGGCGTCAAGGGACAAAGCCTTTCGGACAAGGCTTGCGACCGGCTGCGCGAAGCGCGGTCGCTGATGAAGCGCGCCGGACGTGAAAAGGAGATTGTTCTCGCAGCGGACGGCGGCATCCGCGAACAGACCGTTCCACTGTTGCGGGCAGCAGGTGCCGAGACGGTCGTGCTCGGATCACTGGCGTTCGGTGACACGGATCTGCCGGGCCGTATCGCCTGGCTGCATGCGTTGGAGACCCGGCCCTGATGAGCAGGATTGCGCTTGCATTCGATCTGGGTGGAACGGAGTTGCGCGCCGCACTGGTCGGCGACGGCGGCAAATTGCTGGCCTTCGCATCCGTGCCGACGCGCGCCAGGGATGGACCGGATGCAGTCATCGCGCAGATCACGATGCTTGCGGAAAAAACCTGCTCGGAAGTTCCCGACGCCAGGCCACTCGGTATCGGCATCGGAGCGCCCGGCCCGCTTGATCCGGTCGCAGGCATTCTTACTGCACCGCCGACGCTGTCGGGCTGGCGTGAAGTCCCCCTCGCGAGCCTCCTTCAGGACCGCTTGAACCTGCCTGTCCGGTTGGAGAACGATGCAAACGCCGCCGCTCTCGGCGAATGGCGTTTCGGCGCCGGCCGCGGCGCCGCCTCGCTGGTGTTCGTCACCGTCTCCACCGGCATCGGCGGCGGGGTGATCTCCGATGGCCGGATCGTGCACGGGCGCCGCGGGCTCGCAGGCGAAATCGGCCATATGACCATCACAAGCGAGAGCGAACGATGCCTTTGCGGGGCGGTGGGCTGCTTCGAGGCGGTGGCGTCGGGGACTGCACTCGGCCGACGTGCGACGGCTCTGACAAAGCCGGGCGACGGTTCGGCGCTTCGAACACTGTCCCACGACGGTGAAGTGACGGGCCGACACGTTGTCGAGGCTGCGCGCGGCGGCGACGAAGCAGCCCTTGCGCTGATCGACAGGGAAGCCCGCTGGCTGGGCATCGGTTTTACCAATCTGCTCCATCTCTACTCGCCTGACATGATCGTCATGGGCGGTGGAATTTCCCACGGCTACGATCTCCTTCACAACCCGATCGAGGCCACCATTCAGGAGCGGGCGATGCCCGCTTATCGCGATGTGCCGGTCGTGCCCGCGCAACTCGGAAGGCATGCCGGCTTGATCGGCGCCGCAAGCCTGATCCTTCTCAATTGAGAGATTTGAACCGCACCGGTTCAGCGGAGGCTTCAGCTCATGAGAGAGCGGAGCCGATATGATCATGACGACGAACAAGTTTTCACCTGAAGTCCGTGACCGGGCTATCCGCACAGTTTGATGATTGCTTTCGTTTTTTGCCGACGCGACCACGTGCCGGTCCAAAGTTTGAGTTGACCGCTTTCGATGGCGAGGCGACATTCCCAACCTGCAGCGAGGCAGGAGGAAAAACGATGGACGACCCAGACCATTGGCACCATATGGCAAACGCACCGAAAGACGGTAGTCGGATCCTGGTCACGATCCGCCAGTCCGAACAGGGCCCGGCAGAAGTTGACCTCGCTTACTGGTCGAAAGGCGATCGGTTCGGGGGAGAAGGCTGGCGCGCGTCTGATTCCTCGCCCGGGCAGATCATCGAATATGCCGAACCGGAATTGAAGTGTTGGATGCCGATGCCCTCGGCCAACCTCAGTCGCAACTCGATGCCCGCCCCCTGGGAAGGCGAGGACGACCAAAACTTCGACGGCTCAGGCATTTAAACAAGCCTCGGTGTCAGGTCGCCTTTAAGGAAGGCGAAAGGGTGTCGAAGCCACACCGTCAAACATTTTGTTTGTTAGCGGTTCTCGGCTTGCTGCATCCGCTGAGGCGCTCTTGTCTTGATCAAGGATGCTCATATTCACTAGTGTGYCGGCCACCTAAGAAACGAGTTATTCATGGCATTCGTCTTCCGCCTGCGTGTGCTTGTTGCCCTCGGTTGCGCCCTTTTTCGACGGTCTGACACGCGCAATCCTTCGATTGCAGCAAGGCGCAGACCGTAATCGAAAAGGCGGTTTGCGCCGCTCCCGCCCYGATTGCTCAGGATACCGACTTGGCGGCATCCTATCGGCAGGCATTGATGTGATATCAGTTGAGTTCAGTTCATGTGAACAGAAAGCCATTCGACTGCCCGCAACAGGCGAGGGTTGCAACCAGCAATTCGGATTGTCGTCGTGAATTCGGGACCCTAGCAAGATTGTCACGCTGTGTTTAATCCATCCAGCCTAGGGCGACGCTTTGCATCCCGGCCTCGGCCGTCACACCTTTTGAGGGCCCGATGGGGTTCAAGAGTGGGCCGAGTCCCGAAAATTGCATAACGATCACGAAGACCAGTTTCCCGACCTAAACCGCTCCAAGGCGTAAACCGCGATTCGGTCGAAAAAAGTCGACCTTTTCTTCCAGCGCGAAATCCGAGAACAACTACGGCCGACAGGCTTGCTCCGACCGCTGCTGACCGCTAAATTGCTGGTGCGATCAACTCTCAAACAC
Organism: Rhizobium sp. 05L429; assembly: GCF_056397645.1. NCBI lineage: Bacteria > Pseudomonadati > Pseudomonadota > Alphaproteobacteria > Hyphomicrobiales > Rhizobiaceae > Rhizobium > Rhizobium sp. 05L429. Next base: position 66,543 of record NZ_JBFTNV010000017.1, read on the forward strand.
GAGGATTTTCATGCCGACTGGCAAGGTCAAGTTTTTCAACGCGGACAAGGGCTTTGGTTTCATCACACCGGAAGACGGCGGAACTGATGTCTTCGTCCACGTCTCCGCCCTGCAATACGGCGACGTCCTGAAGGAAGGCCAAAGCGTCTCCTACGATCTCGGTCAGGATCGGAAGACGGGCAAGTCAAAGGCGGAAAACGTCAGACCGCTCTGAGCGCGACAGACGCTCATCCACCTGTCCCACGAGCCTGCGAGAGGCATTTCGAGCAATCGGTCCCGCTCGACGACACGGACTGGAGATCCTCACTTTTTCACAAGTGACATCGCCGAGCGGGATTACGGTAACGCCAAATCACGTCCGGTCGGAATGCTTCTCACGACCAAGCAGGTCATGTCAGTGTCTGGTGGCAGCCCGTGGTGTTTTGGCAGGCTTAGGAGGCGGCGTTGTCGTCGGAACGCTCTGCGCGCCGCTTCCGGTTTTCGGTTTGGCTTTCGTCTTCGCCGGCGCAGCCAGGGCCGCCGGCTTCTTCCCTCGAGACTTTTTGACAGCCTGGCCATCCGCCTCGGCGCTCGCTGCGATCTCCTGGAACGCCTGCAGCCAGTGCTTCATATCCTCGCCCTGTGGCCGGCCTTCCCGTTCCCATATCTCATAGGCCCGCTGCCTGATCCGATCCTCTTTCGACCCCATCTTTTCCTCCATTMGAAACCGGTGTCTGAGCCAATCAGATGGCGCGCGAAGCTGCGGCGGCAAGAGCCGTGTCAGTCTTTGCCGCCATCATCGTTCAGGCTCCTCCCCTTCCGACTTTTTTCGCGAACACTTCGGGGCTGAACCGAAGGCGTTTCCCATCGATCCTGACCGCTTTCATCCGCTCTCAAGGCGTCGTTACCCGTGTTTCAGGCCGCCCTTTGAGAAGGCTAGCCACGTCCGGATCGCCGCCCATGCAGGCCAACGCATCGAAAAAGGAGTTGCGCGCAGGCTGTCTTCCTCAGCGTCATACTCTCGGCTGAATACGATCCCGGGGACATCCGGCCGTGTAAGGCTGGGGCGGCGTGTCGGCGGAACTGGAGGAGACCGATCTCGATCCTGTTCTTCGGCGAGTCGTGAATGAGTTCGCCGATGCGCATCCGGACCGGGAGATCGACGTCGACCTGCCATGGCCACTTCTCGTCATCTGCGACGGACAGAGTATCGCACAGCTCGCACCGGAGCGGCTAGCGATCGCGCACGGGCGCGCGGCTGGATGCCGGCGACTTCGAACTTTCCGTCCAGAATACAGGCCAACCGATCTCGGCGGCTGCAACGGAGCGACTGTTCGAGYCGTTCACCCCAGCCGCAGGAAACGGAAAGGAAGGCCTCCGGCTTCGGTCTGGACATTGCCAGCGAGATTGCCAAGCGCATGGTGGAGCACTGGCTGTGGTGTCAAATCCAAGCGCGATCACCTTCGCCCTCTCCCTTCACCGCATCGCTGAGCACATTTGAAAAAGTTTTCGTAACTCTCGGAACAAACAGCATTTTCCTTTGTTTTTCATTGGCACATGAGGAAACACAAATGACCAAGATTACGACAATTTCGTTCGCCCTGCTGCTGTCGGCCACTACAGCCTACGCCCAGAGCGAGACCCCTTCCACGTCACAGACGACCCCTGCCGTCAACACGGAACACAACCCCGGCGCACCGGTGGCCGGCAAGAACAGCTTCACGGAAGCACAGGCCAAGGAGCGTATCGAAGGTGCGGGCTATACAGACGTCACCGGATTGAAGCTCGACGACCAGGGCGTCTGGCGCGCGGCCGCCAAGAAGGATGGCAAGGATGCCGGCGTCTCCCTGGACTTCCAGGGCAATGTGACGATGGCCAAGTAAAAAATCCAAGGAGACGACCCATGCGAACAGTTACTGGACTCTATGACAGCTACGACGACGCCCGTGCGGCAGTGAAGGCTTTGGAAGACTCGGGGGTGCCTTCCGACGACATCAGTATCGTCACCAACAAGGCGAACGGTAAGACCGACGTCGAAGGCCAGGGCAGCTACGCTGCGGAAGGTGCTGGCGCCGGCGCCGGTGTCGGTGCGGTCGCGGGCGGCGCCGGCGGCCTTTTGACCGGCCTCGGCCTGCTCGCCATTCCTGGTGTCGGTCCAGTCGTTGCAGCTGGCTGGCTGGCAGCGACGGCCGCCGGCGCTGCCGCGGGCGCAGTCGCGGGCGGCGCAGTCGGCGGCATTGTCGGCGCGATGGTTAATGAAGGTGTTCCGGAAGAGGAGGCGAACTTCTACGCAGAAGGGATCCGTCGTGGCGGTTCGGTCGTGACTGCGAAGGTCGATGATGGAAGGGTTGCGGAAGCGAAGGCCATCCTCGACCGGTCGCGTCCAGTCGATTTCGCCTCTCGCCGATCCAACTATCAGGAACAGGGTTGGATGCGCTTCGACGAAGCTGCAGCGCCCTATACGCCGGAGCAGATCGAAGCGGAGCGCCAGCGCTACCGAGCAAACCGGCTGTAACTGACTACGCTTTCAAATGAAGCGGGCGACCTATCGAGGTGCCCGCTTCCCATGCACCTCTTCGATGCGTTTGATATATGACTTGCATGCGGCCTCGCCTCCGGCATGGTATCTGTCACGGATGATCATGGGCAGAATTTACTGGATCGCGACTTGCCAGGACCTGTTGATCGCCTGACGTTCGTTCGTACCCGGTGCCTCGGAGGCTCCATGGCACGACTGAATTGAGCATGACACTGTCATGCTGTGGGGTTGGCGCGGTGGCGGCAGAAGGCTAGGCTTGTCTTGCCTTGCGGTTGGCGTAGCGACGGTCGCGTTCGGCCTTTCGCGCCGCCTCATCTTCGATCACCCGCGCTACACGAGCGTTTTGGGCGCTCTCGCGAGCTTCGGTCACGGCCAACGCTTCGGCCTCCGCGGTTGCTCGCTGTTCTGCCGCCTCGGTCTCAACGCGCTTGCGCTCCTCGACCTTCAGGCGTTCGCGCTCCAGGCGTCGTTCCTCACGAGCCGAGACAATGGCAAGGCGTTCTGCCTGCCTTGCGATTTTACCTGGTTCGGCCGCAGTTTTTGCCGCACGGAAGGCATTGAGGAGAGCAGTCTTGGCGTCCGCGGATGCTGCACGGCGGTCAGAGAGCTCGCTGTTTCTAGCTTTCTTCAAATTTTTATCCTGATAATCGGTGTTGGCCAGTGATCAGCGCGTCTTGGCGCGTTTGGCAAGAAGGGCGGACGTTGCCGACGTCCGGTCGGCCAGTTCCTTGGCAAGACGTGCCTCTCGCAGCCTTAAGGTCTTGGCGTCCCGAGCCTGGGCGACGGATTCGAGCTCTTCCACCGCGTTATTCTTGGCAAAAAACTGCGTCTGGACGTTGCCGAAGGCGATCTCCGCCTGCTGGCGGGATTTGCTGTGTGCTTGTTTCATTGGGTTCCTGAGTAATTCGGCTGGCAAGCCGAAACGAAAAAGGCCAGGCGACACGCCTGGCCTTTAATTGGATAGGTGCTCCCGGCAGTGCCAGTACATCCGTGGTCAAAGGGAAGCAGATATCGATTAAGCGGACTGCAGATTGCAGGCCGACATCTTACCCGACTTCATGTCGCGCTCGAGGTCGAAGCCGATCTTCTGGCCCTCGACGAGTTCGCGCATTCCGGCGCGCTCAACGGCAGAGATGTGAACGAACGCATCGGCGCCGCCGTTATCAGGCTGAATGAAGCCGAAGCCCTTGGTGGAATTAAACCATTTAACTGTGCCAGTGGTCATTGATGAACCCTTTCATAGCATAGAGTGAGGAACCGCGAAGCGAAGGCTCCGCAGACTGCGACAACGACTGTTTTTGAAAGGAAGTTCGCTTAAAGCGCGGTGCCACTCACGCGGTAGACAAAGTTCGGCAAGCAAAAGATCGATGAACATCTCTATAGTGTGGTCGGCTCGATTGGTCAACGATTAGCTTCCTCACTGATGGATTTTCTCCTTAAGGTTGCGACCGACAAAAGATCCCTCACAAGAAATTCACCTGTGAAATTCCTCGACAGGTTCATCTATCCCTTGGCAGTGCGGCCCGTCCCGCCAGCAATCCGATTGCGTTTCGCTACGCCTCCGACGCTGCTCCCAAACTTGGCGCACCATAGCGACCAGGTAAGATCAGGGCGTGTGGATCGCTCCAGCCATCAGTCGCATGACCTGTCGGACGAAGACCTGACGACATGCTTGTGGCAGGATCAACTGCTCCTGAGGGTAAAGTTCAGCCCCTGACTGAATGTCGGATGCGTTCACTTCACGACTACCCATTGATTTATAGAATCGACAGTTTTGGGTTCACTGAGCACAGTCAGTTAAAAGCGGTTGGGGGCAACTGACCGCCTACCTTGTTCTCTCCACTTGTCGGCGTGGGCCGGATCGCCATATAAGGCGCGATGAGTCCAGATTCCAAGATTTTCGTTGGCTTGCGGCCGATCCGCAAAAAGTTAGTTTCAGACCGAAACCCAGATGCTCCAAAATGCCAATGGGACGGGTGCGACAAGGGTGGCCTTCATCGCGCTCCGGTGGGACGTGATGCGGAGGGACTGTATCTGCTGTTCTGTTCTGAGCATGTGAAGGAATATGGCAAAGGGTACAATTTCGCGACCAATCTGTCCGATCCTGTCATCGCCCGCTATCAGAGAGAAGCGGCAAGCGGCGCCCGCCCGACCTGGGGACAGAGGATCCACCAGCCTACTGAGATGCCACTCCCCTTCACAGTCCGTTCGGGTTCGGCAAAGGCGACGAATGCTCGCAAAAGCGCGGCAGAACGCCAGGCGGTAAAAGCGGATCTTCAACGACGTAAATTGAAGGTGCTGGAAGCCAAAGCTTTCGAAACACTTGGTCTTCCGCCAGAGGCAACACCCGCGGAGATCAGAAGCCGCTACAAGCAGAAGTTAAAGATGCATCATCCTGATGCTAACAGCGGAGATCGGAACTCGGAAGACGAGCTTCGGGCTGCAATCGACGCCCATAAGATTCTCAAGCTTAACGGCTTCTGCTGAAACAAGAGACAAGGCTGCCAAATCTCGAGCGCCCGGAGGAGGAAAGCCGGAGGAGGAAAGGTTGACCTGCATTCCAGGGACAGGCCTTTTTTGATCGCTGGCTACGCTCGGATCGACCTATTCGCATGGCGGAACGCTTGATCATTCTAGGCCCGCAGCGAGGCCCTAATGACGGCATTGGCGCCAGCGATCCTCTTCTCTCAGCCTTTGGCAAGCTCGATCGTCGACTGCAGCAATAATCTCGCGCCTGAAACGACATGCCCGGGCGCGGTATATTCGGCTTCATTGTGGCTGAGGCCGTCACGGCAAGGTACGAAGATCATCGCCGAAGGCGCGATCCGATTGACGAACAGAGCGTCGTGGAAAGCGCCCGACACCATCCTTTTCGTCGCCAGCCCGGTGCCTTCCGCGGCGCGCTCCAGTACCGTCAGCAACTTTTCGGGGAAGGTTGCCGGTGGCATGTCAAAGCTTTGCTTGAACAAAACCTCGCAACGCTGAGCCTCAGCACGCTCGCGAAAGCATTGCTCGATCGTCGCGTTAAGCCGGTMGATCGTCAATGGATCGGGATGACGGATATCAATAGTGCAGCGCGCCAGCGCCGGAATGGCGTTGATCGCGCCCGGCTCCACCTCGATGCGCCCGATGGTAAATCGGGTGCTTTCGTCCTGCGGCATGACAGTGGAATAGAGCGTGTCCAGCGCCGAGATCATGGCGCGCAGAGGATCTCGGCGGTAGGAAAGAGCCGTCGTGCCGGCATGKGCCGTCTGACCCGATACGTCCACCTGCAGCCATCGCGTTCCTTGAATACCAGTCACGATACCGATCGGGATATCGTCCTTCTCCAGCGAAGGGCCTTGCTCTATGTGCACCTCGAGATAGGCATGGACCGGCATGCCAAGATCGCGCATCGCAGCCTGTGGAAGAGCCTCGAGCGTTTCCCTCAATTCGTCGCCGAACACGGCACCGTCAGTCGCAACAAGGTCAGGCCATGCGGCAGGGATCGCGCCCGCCGAAAAGGCGGACGAACCCATGCAGCCGGGTGCGAAGCGGCATCCTTCCTCATTGGTCCAGGCGACGACTTCAATCGCCCTGTCCGTTTCGATACCAGCATCCTCGAGGCTTTCGAGAACCTCGAAGGCCGAGAGCGTTCCGAGCGCGCCGTCGAAACGACCGCCGGCTGGCTGGCTGTCGAGATGACTGCCGATCAAGAGCGGCGGCGCCCGGTCGTCCCTGCCGGAACGGCGGATGAAGAGATTGGCGACGGGATCCTGGAACACGGCAAACCCGCGTGTAGCGGCCAGCCCGGCCAGCAAGGATCGGGCTTCGCGATCCAGTTCGGTCAAGGCTTGACGGTTGACGCCACCCCGCGCGGTCGCGCCGATCTCGGCAAACTGGTCGAGGCGACCCAGCAGGCGCGCCCCGTTGATATCGATATCCGCAGTCATCGTACGGCCTTTCAGGAATAGGCTGCTTCGTGAAAGTCGATCTCAAGACGTTGCGCATGTCCGAATATCGCACTTAACCGCTTCCGTTCGGCAGAATCCATGGTTTCGCCCGCGTCGTCCAGAACAGCCTTCAGCCAGCGCGCCTGCGCTTCGAACTCTGGTTCTGCGTGAAGCTTGACCCATTCCTTGAGCAAGGGATCGCTGATTGCGGTCGAGTTCGCCGCCGTCGACCAGGTCCAGTACATCCATTCGGCGGCGAACATGGCAGCAATCGTGTCGAGAAAACCACCGTCACGGGCAATCGCCAGCATGCCGTCGCGGAAGGCCGCAACATCGGGCCGGCCTGTATCATGCCGTGAAGGGTCGATGCCGCGTGCCGCAAAGGTCTTTTCGAAATAGGCGATCTGCTGGTTTGCGAGCGCATCCAGAACGCCGATCAGCCACCGCTTCTGGCCGATGGTTTCGGCTTTGGCGGTGGCATAGGAGAAGATCGCAATCGCCGTGTCGACGAAAGCGCCCTCGAAGACGAGGTATCGCTCGAATGCTTCGTTCGAAAGGCGGTCGGCCTTGATATCCGCGACGAAACGATGGTTCACCATGGCTTCGAAAACGTCACGGTTCTCGTCGAGCATCTGTTGCGAAAGGGGGCCGCCCATGATCGCTACGCCTCCAGGCCGGGTTTTGCGGCTTCGACGAAGGCTGCCACGCGGGCCGGGTCCACGGGGTTCCACCAGACGCCGCCCTCCTTGAGCGACGAGGCGACGATGACGCCGTCAGTGCGCTTGAGGATGTCGACGATGTTATCCCTGGTTACGCCCGACCCGACGAGCAGCGGAAGGTGGGTGGCGGCACCGATTTCCTCGATCTCTCCCATCGTTGCGCTATTGCCCGTTCTCTGGCCGGTGGCGATCACCACGTCTGCATCGAAGAATGCGAGGTCGCGGGTCAGTTCGTCGATCGTGCGATCAGCGGTAATGGCGTGCGCGCCATGTTTCACATGGCTGTCGGCAAACACCTTGATATGCTCGGCGCGCAGAGCCGAGCGATAGCGCATGGCCTCAGCCGCCCGACCTTCCATGAAACCTTCATTGGCGACATAAGCGTTCGCCCATTGATTGACGCGGATGAAGCGCGCCCCGCCTGCCGCCGCAATCGCGAAGGCCGGGATCGGCGCATTGGCAAGCACGTTGATGCCCAGCGGCACGCCAGCGGCGCGCGCGATGCGGTCGGTCACGACCGACATGAAGGCCGCGGTCTCATGGCCGATATCCTCGGGCTTGGAAAAGGGAATATCGCCGTGATTTTCGACGATCAATCCGTGTATGCCGCCTTTGACGAGCGCGTCTGCGTCGCGCATGCACGTGTCGTAGATCGTCTCCATCGCTGCGCTACGATAGCGTGGAGCACCCGGGAAAGGCGGGCAATGGATCATCCCGATCAACGCCTTGTCAGTGCCGAATATTTCCCGTATGGCGCTTGTGGCCTTATCCGATATCTGCTGCATTTTTCTTTCCTCTCTGAAAGCCAGCCATGCGTGCCTATGTCATTGGTAACGTCGCCATCGACGAAACCATTTCCGTAATGTCCATGCCCGAAGCGGGCGCCTCGATCCTCGGTCGGGAGGAGACCCGCGACCTTGGCGGCAAGGGCGCCAATCAGGCTGTCGTGATGGGCCGCACGGGCCTTCCCACGACGCTCGTCACCGCTGTCGGCGAGGATTTTCGCGCCCAGACGATCCGTGACCAGCTTGCCGGCGAGGCGCTGGATGCCCGTCTGTTGGGCAGCCCGCATCGCACCAGCGATTTCTCCATCATCTTCACCACGCCGGACGGCGAAAACGCCATCGTCACCACGACGGAATCGGCCGAAGCCTTGACCCTGTCAGAGGCGCTCGCCCCGCTTGGCGACGCCGTCAGCGGCGACCTCGTCGTGCTGCAGGGCAATCTCAGCGAAGACATCACCCGCGGCATTCTTGCCGAAGCCAGACGCCGCGGCCTTAAGACCGCCTTCAACCCCTCGCCGCTCCGCCCTTACTTCGCCGAGCTCTGGCCGCTTGTCGACATCGCCTTTCTCAACAGAGGCGAGGCCGAAAGTCTGACCGGATCGTCCGGCGAGGCCGCGATCCGTCGTCTGGCCGAAGCCGGAGTGTCACAGACCGTCCTGACGCTCGGTGGCAGCGGCGCTATCCTTGCAAGCGGACATCAGGTGCTTGCAACCGTTCCGGCCCGTGCCGTCGAGGTCGTTGACACGACCGGCGCCGGCGACACCTTCATGGCCGTAGCACTTGCCTCGGCCGCGCTCCGCTCCACCATGCTCGACGCCAAGGCCATCCATCATGCGACCGCTGCGGCTGCCATCACCGTCGGCCGCCGTGGCACGCGTTCGGCCTTTCCGAGCAAGGCGGAACTCGCCGGCATCCTTGCCGGCGATTGACGCCTATTTCGCCTCCGTCAGCCAGCCGAGGATGTTCTTCCAGAGACGCCCGTAGCCTTCCCATTCGCAGAAGGCGGGCGAAAGCCAGTGTGGGCCGATATCGGACGTCCAGGCAGCCGTCTTGCCCTTGCCGAAGCGGCCGGTGACCAGCAGTGGATGACCGCCCTCCGTATCCGGCAAACGGGCGATGACCTCAACATCGTCGCGCTCACGCACCTCTACCTCATTGACGCCGAGAAGCAGTGGCCATTCGCCCGGGAGACCGGCTACGGTCTCGTGACCCGACTTGACGAGGACAGGCGTCGTCCCCTCCGGGATTTCGACCCGATCATCGTAAGGCAGGCAGGTGACCGGCAGAACATCCTCGACCGGGGTGCGGCGCCAGCGCGCCTTGCCATCAATGCCCTGGAAAGAAAAATAGCCGCCGACCATCAACAGGCCGCCGCCCTTTTCGACCCAGGCCTTGATCAGTTTCAGGCGGTTTGGAACGGTCTTCGAATGCAGCCAGACCGCCGGGGGAAGAAGCAGCGAATTGGCGCCGATATCTGACAGGATGATCGCGTCATAGGCATCGAGCCCTGCCATATCGAAGGGGAATTGTTCGACCGCTTCGTGCGCCGGCATGTAGGTGAGTTCGAACGCACTGCCTTTGAGCGCCTTGACCAACGGCTCGGCGCCCAGATGGAAGGTGACGCTGCCGAACTGATCGAAACCTTTGTAGTGCGTGGCCGAACTGACCCAGCTTTCGCCGACGAGAAGAACCTTCTTTGTCATGATGTTTCCATTTCTTTTTATGTTTGTACTCAGGCACTTGCCTGAAAGACCGATCGCGGGTTGGCGCGCATGAAGATGTCGAGCGTTGCGTGATCGAGACCGTGGCGCTTCAGGCGCGGCAGGAAGTGACGCAGGATATAGGCGTAGCCATTGCCCCCATAATGCTTGAGCATCATTTTCAGGAAGACGTCGTGGGACAGGAGAAGACGGTCGGTGTGTCCCATCTCGACGAGCTTGACGATCGCGCGCGCCGCCTCCTCATCGCTCGGGCATTGCACCTGCTGGTCCGCATAGAAGAAATCCATGCCGATCATGTCATATTCGAGAAATGCGCCGCGGGCGGCGAGTTCCGACTGATATGTGAGATCGTCATGTGACGGGTTCATGTGGCAGAGCACAGTATGCCTGAGATCGCCACCTTCCGAGGCGACGACATCCAGAACCCTGTGTCCGAGGCGGAACCAGCCGGGAAGATGGACCATCAGGGGCAGACCGGTGCGTACCTGGGCCTGTGCGGCACCGCGCAGCGATTTTTCCTCCTCGGCGGTGAAATCCGAGGACACGCCGATCTCGCCGATCAGGCCGATCCTGACATCCGTGCCGTCAGCGCCAACAGTTGCTTCCGAGACGATCTCGTCGGCGATCTGCCCGACCGACATGCCCGCAACCTTCTGGGGATGCGAAGAGCCGAGATAGAAGCCGGCTCCCATGACAATATTCAGTCCCGTCGCCTTGGAGATCCGTCGCAGGGCCAGCGGATCGCGACCGATGCCCTGGCATGTCGGCTCGACGACTGTCTGGCCGCCGAGACCGGCAAAATCCTTGAGCTCGGTGACAGCAAGCTTCTCATCGTCGAGCGTAATGTTGTGCTTGTTGACGAAGGGATCCTGCCTAAGTTCGCCGAGGATCTCCATGCAGACGAAACCCTCGGCGAGATATTGCCGCTCGGGCTCCTTCGGCGCGTGCCACCAGCAACGGCAGTCATTGAGGATATGCTCGTGCATCAGCGTGATGCCGATATCCGACACCGGAACCGGCCCCTGGACCGTCATTACATTGCCGGAGCGCACGTGACCCGGCGAAAGCTCGTTCGGCGGCATCAGCTCTTCCTCCTGCCTGCCAAGCGGAAGTTGGCGGTGAAGATGCGGGTATTCAGCCAGATGGCAACCAGGATGATTGCGCCGGTGACAATCTGGGTGAAGAAGGGCGAGATATGCATGAGGATCAGGCCGTTACCGATGACGGCAATGGTCATCGTGCCGAGGACGGTCCCGATCATGGTGCCGCGTCCGCCCATCAGCGAGGTGCCGCCGAGCACGACGGCCGCGATCACCTGCAGTTCGAAGCCGACAGCAGCATTCGAAGAACCGGAACCGAGACGGGCCGCGATCAACAGGCCCGCCAGCGCCGAAGCGACCCCTGATACCAGATAGACCGAGGCGACGATCCATTTGGCGGGCAAGCCGACCCGGCGTGCGGCCTCCATGTTGGATCCGACCGCCACGATCTGCCGACCGTATTTGGTAACGGCCATGATGACATATCCGACGATCGCGACCAGGATTGCGATCAGCGCCGGAACGGGAAAACCGGCAAGTTCCCCCCGTCCCAAGTAGAAGAAGCCTGGCTCGTTGTTGATCGGAATGGAATAGCCCTGCGTAAGGTAGAGCGCCACGCCGCGCAGGATGGAAAGCCCGGCAAGGGTAACGATGAAGGCGGGAATATTCTGATAGGCAATGAACCAGCCCTGCAGAAGGCCGATAATGCCGCCGAGGGCAAGCATGCTGAGGCAGACGACCGGCCAAGGAATGCCGGTGGCGAGCGTAATGGCCGCGACGGCGTTGATCAGCGCCAGCATCGAGCCGACAGACAGATCAATGCCGCCGGTCACGATGACGAGCGTCATGGCGATCGCGACGGCGAGGATCGGTGCAGCCTGACGCACGATGTTCAGGATGTTGCCCGTCGTCATGAAGGTGGTGGTCGTCAGCGAAAAGAAGACGAGGCATGCCAGAAAGAAGAAGGCGATCGACAGGACCTGGGCGTTTTCACTCAGGAAGTCGGCCATCGGCGAGCCTTTGGCGCGTTCGGTGTAGACGGTCAATGTCTTTCTCCCCCGACGATGAGCTTGACGAGATCCTCGAGATTGGTCTTGGCGATATCGCGCTCGGCGACCTTCGTGCCCTCGTACATGACGGCGATCCGGTCGCAGACCCGGAACAGGTCCTGAAGGCGATGGGTGATGAGGACGACAGACACGCCCTTTGCCTTGACCCGATTGATCAGAGAAAGCACGGCTTCGACTTCGGCGACAGCAAGGGCCGAGGTCGGCTCGTCCATGATCAGGACCTTGGGGTTGAACGACGCCGCTCGGGCGATCGCAATTGCCTGGCGTTGGCCACCCGACAGCTTCTCCACCTTGGCGGAGAGCCGCGGAATGCGGATCTCCAGCGCATCCAGCATCCTGCGCGCCTCACTCATCATTTTCTGACGATCGAGAAAGGGACCTTTGGTCAGCTCACGCCCAAGAAACAGGTTGCCGACGACATCGATGTGATCGCACAGGCTCAGATCCTGGAAGACCATTTCGATATGGCGGTCGCGGGCATCCGCAGGCCCGGAAAGGCGAACCTCTTCGCCGTTCAGTGAAATCGTTCCGTCATCCGGCAGATAGGTCCCGGAAATGATCTTGGTCAGCGTCGACTTGCCGGCGGCGTTGTCGCCGACGAGGCCGAGGCATTCGCCCGGAAAGAGGTCGAGGTCAACGCCACGCAGCGCCTGATGCGAACCGAAGGTCTTCTTGATGCCACGCAACGATACGGCTGGCGTTCGCGCAGACGAGCCGGAGGAATGCGGGGAGGCTTGCGCCTCCCCGGCTCCGGCATAAACAGGCCGGTTGTCACTCATCATTTGAAGACGGCCCGGTAAGGCTCGACATTTTCCTTCGTCACGATCGTGATCGGAACGGAGATGCTCTTTTCGACGCTCTGGCCGGCGCTCAGCTTGGCGAGAGCCTCGACCGCGGCCTTGCCCTCGCCGGCCGGATCCTGCTGGACCACGGCAACGACATAGCCATCGTCAAGACCGGAGATCGCCTGCGCAGTCAGATCCCAGCCGAAGACCTTGATGCTGTCCTGCTTGCCCTGGCTTTGAACGGCAGCGATCGCGCCAAGGAGAGCCGGCTCGCCCGTTGCGTAGATCGCCGTCATGTCAGGATTGCCGGTGATGAGGTTTTCAGCAGCGGCAAGCGCATTGTCCTGGATATTCTGGCCGTCGACAACCCCTGACGTCTCGATCCCGTCGCTCTTGATGGCGTCCTCGAAGCCCTTCTGGCGAACGTTCTGGATATAGGAGTTGAGCGCGCCGACGACGCCAACCTTAGCTTTGCCGTCCATGTTCTTCTTCACGTAGTCGAGGAAATAGGCGCCCATGTCGGCGCCGGCCTTGCCGTTGTCGACGCCGATCTGCGACTTCTGGGGGCCGTCCGGCAGGATCGCATCGATGGCAACGACGGGGATGCCGGCATCCGACGCCTGCTTGACGGCCGGCATGATGCCGTTGACGTCGATTGCAACGACGATCAGGCCATCGACCTTCTGCTGGATGTAGTTTTCGATGGCGCTGTTCTGGGCGGCAGCTTCGTTGTTGGCGTTGAAGATGACCAGCTTGTCGCCGGATGCATCAGCCGCCTTCTGGGCACCTTCATTGATCTGGTTGAAGAAAAGCGCCTGCTGATTGATCTGCACAAGCGCATAGGTTTTGCCGGCGGCCTGGGCAAGGGAGGCTCCTAGCGTGGCACCGGCAAGCGCGGTGAAGGCAAGCGCGGCTGTAAACGCGCGACGTCTGATCTGTTTCATGTTCTCATCCTCTGGTTTTGTTCTCGTTGCTTATTATGGGTCGACGGCGGCGCAACGGAGTTCCGCACGACGATTTCGACTGGCACGAGTTCTTCGGTGGCGAGCGATTTGCTCTCCTGCCAGTTTGTTTCGAGAAGAAGAGATAGGGCACGGCGGCCAATCGTGCGCACCGGCTGCCGGATCGCGGTCAAGGGGGGCGCAAAGAGGTGCAGCGGGCTGACGTCGTCAAAGCCGATGAGCGAGAGATCCTCGGGGATCGAAATCCCCCTCTCCCGCAGGACCTCGATCATGCCGATTGCGATTTCGTCGGAGCTGGCAAAGATGGCCGTTGCCGGCATGCCTTCGTCCAGAAACCGGCGCGCCATGTCGCGCCCGCAGCCAACAGTATATTCGCCGCTGTAGCGACTTATCGATATGTCGTCGCCAAAGCGCTCGCGTAACCCTTCACGCAATCCGTTGAAACGCCGCTGCGTGCTGATCATGGCATCGGGGCCGCCGACATAGAGCACGTCGCGATGGCCAAACTCAGCCAGATGGCGGCCCGCCAGATGCCCACCCTGAAAGTTGTCACAGAAGAGCTTGGGAACGGCTGCAAGCGGAACGTCTTCGTCGACGACAATGACCTTGCCGGTCCGGTTGATCAGCGCCGCCAGATCGCCGTTGTCAGGATGGTTGGTGACGAACACCAGTCCATCGACATGATTGTGCTCAAGGAGCCTGAGATAGGCAACCTCGCGACCGGTGCGATTGAGCGTCGCATAGAGCGAAACGGCAAGCCCGCGGTCATTCGCCTCCTCCTCCACGGCCGCCACCATGGTCGCGAAGAACGGATTGGCGATATCGGGAACGACGAGGCCAATCGTGTCGGAGCGACCGCGGCTCAGTCGCCGCGCGTGCGGATTCGGCTGATATTTGAGGGAGGCGATGGCATTCTCGATGCGCTGCCTGGTGAGGGCTGGAAGATCCAGCGAACCATTCAGCATGCGCGACACCGTMGTCACCGAGACACCGGCGGCTTTCGCAACATCCTTCAACCCTGGGGTTCGTTCCTGCGCCATCGAGCTTGTAAACCGCTTTAGTAAACCGCTTTACTTACACTCCACGACAAGAGAGGAKCTGTCAAGAGACCGTATGCGAAGGTTTCACATATGCGTTCTTGTCGAATGGATGTTCAATAAGCGATCCGATGAAACCTCAGACGTCTGCGTCCAGCCAAAGGGTCTTCGCAGGAACGCATCTCGCCGGAATTCTGAGATTGATCGGTMTTATGTCGGCGTGCCCAGCGGGGGAAGGAGGACGTAACCGTCTCGATATCGGCAGCTTTTGCAAGAGTGTTGGAACTTGACGTCTCACATACCTTTGCGCGAAAGCCAAATGCGCGTCGATCGGCCAGAAAACGGAAACAACGCGGACTTTGGAAAACCTCTCGGTGCCATCAGTCCTCTATCGGGAAGGCAAAGCCAGCTTTCACTCGATCCATCACAACCATCGTTTTGAAACCTTTGATATCGTGGTTCTCATAGAAGAATCGACGCGTAAAGGCTTCGTAGTCCTCCATGTCCTTCGCCGTAATCACCAGGATGAAATCGGCATCACCCGTCACGTAATAGCCGATCATCACTTCCTTGGTGGCGCGGATCGCCGCCTTGAATCGATCGACGATATCGGCCCGTTCACGCTCCAGCGAGACAAGAACGATCATGGTGACACCGCGCCCCGCAGCCTTGGGCGAGACGATCGATACGTCTGCCTCGATCACCCCTTCTTCACGCAACCGCTTCAGCCGTCGCTGACAGGCAGTCGGCGAGAGATTGACGATCTGCGCCAACTCTTCCGAGGTCAGGCGATTGTTTTTCTGAACGGCGGCGAGCAGCGCTCTGTCGGCTCTGTCGAGAGTAGTCATGCAGAAATCCTGCGGTCAATGTCCAGTTTGAGCATAATTCCTGCATGAAGGATGAAATCAATGCAGCCATCCGATCATGGCGCGCGGTTAGTCTCTCTGTAAACCCCACTTGGAGCTCCGCATGAAAGGCATCGCCAGCACTGCGCTGAAAAACCTGAACCGACCCGATCTGATCGAGGGCCGGGCCTTTCTGAACGGCACATGGGTCGTGCGCAGAGAGATCCTGAGCGTCATCGATCCGGCAACCGGTGAGCAGATCGCAGATGTCGCGGCCTGCTCGCTCGAAGATGCCGATGCAGCCGTCGAAGCCGCAAGAAATGCCTTTCTCGACTGGCGTGACAAGCTCCCCGTCGAACGCGGTCAGGTCCTGCGCGCGTGGGGCAGGCTGATGCGCGATAACGCCGAGGATCTCGCCGTCATCATGACGGCCGAACAGGGCAAGCCGCTGGCAGAGTCGCTCGGCGAGATTTCCTACGCCGCGAGTTTCCTTGAATGGTTTGCCGGCGAAGGCGAGCGCGCCTATGGCGAAACTCTTCCGAGCCACCTGCCTGGCAGCCGCCTTTCGGTACAGATGCTTCCGCTTGGCGTCACTGTCGCGATCACGCCGTGGAACTTTCCCTCCGCCATGATTACCCGCAAGGCGGGTGCTGCACTGGCGGCCGGCTGCACCATGATCGTCAAGCCTGCCCCGGAAACACCGCTTTCAGCACTTGCCTTGGCAAAGCTTGCGCAGGAGGCCGGGATGCCCGCAGGTGTCTTCCAGGTGCTCACAGGCGAAGCCGCGCCGCTTGCGCGCCGTCTGCTGGAGCACACGGACGTGCGGGCCTTTTCCTTCACCGGCTCGACAGAAGTAGGACGCATCCTGCTTACACAATCGGCGGCGACCGTGAAGAAGGCCTCGCTGGAACTTGGCGGCCATGCACCTTTCATCCTGTTCGACGACACCGAGCTCTCCAAAGCCGTAAAGGGCTGTGTCGGCGCAAAATTCGCCACGTCGGGCCAGGATTGCCTTGCCGCCAACAGGATTTACGTCCAGCGCGGCCACTACGATCGGTTCGTGGATGCCTTCGCCAAGGCGACCCAAGAGCTGAAGGTCGGCCATGGTCTTGAACCCGGCACCGATATCGGGCCGATGACGCGCCCTTCGGTCGCGGAAAAATGCCGCCAGCAGATTGCGCAGGCGCTTTCTGCCKGTGCACGTCTCGTCTGCGGCGGGCAGGACAGCCCGCTCGGCGGCAATTTCGTCACGCCGACCGTGCTTGCAGATGTCACCGACGACATGCTGATTGCGCGCGAAGAAACCTTCGGCCCGGTCGCTGCAATACTGCCGTTCGATAACGAGCAGGACGTGCTCGCCCGTGCCAATGCCACCGAGATGGGACTGGCAGCCTACGTCTACACCAACGATCTCGGCCGAGCGATGCGCCTCACCGATCGGCTTGAATACGGCATGATCGCCGTCAATACGCCGAAATTCACCGGGGCCCCGATACCCTTCGGTGGCTGGAAGCAATCCGGCCTTGGTCGCGAAGGCTCGCGCCACGGCCTCCTGGAATATCTCGAAGCAAAATATGTCTGCTTCGGCAACCTCGCTGCATGAAAGGATCCGTTGTTATGACCATCAATCCCAACCAGATCGCCGAGATGGACCGCAACTCGGTCCTGCATCCCTTCACGCAGCTCAAGGATTTCGCCAGCGGCAAGTTGGGTGATCCGACGATCGTTGAAACCGGAAAGGGCATCCGCATTCAGGATGCGAACGGCAAGCAGCTGATCGACGGTTTCGCCGGTCTCTACTGCGTCAATGTCGGCTATGGCCGCACCGAAGTCGCCGAGGCAATCTCGCGCCAAGCCTACCGCCTGGCCTATTACCATACCTATGCCGCCCACACGACGGATGAGCTCGCGATCCTCTCCGATCGTCTGGTGAAAATGGCGCCCGGCAAGATGAGCAAGGTTTTCTACGGCATGTCGGGTTCCGATGCCAACGAAACGCAAGCAAAGCTCGTCTGGTACTACAACAACCTGCGCGGCAAGCCGAACAAGAAGAAGATCATCTCCCGCGAACGGGGCTATCATGGTTGCAGCGTCGTCTCCGGCTCGATGACCGGCATGAGTTTTTACCACGACCACATGGACCTGCCGCGTGCCGGCATTCTCCACACCGGCGCACCGCATCACTATTGGGGCGCGGAAGCAGGTGAGACGGAAGTCGAATTTTCCAAGCGCCGCGCTGACGAGCTTGAAGCCCTGATCCTGCGCGAAGACCCGGACACGATCGGTGCCTTCATCGCCGAACCGGTGCTCGGCACCGGCGGCATCACCCCGCCGCCGCAGGGCTATTGGGACGAAGTGCAAAAGGTCCTCCGGAAATACGACATCCTGCTCATCGCCGACGAAGTCATCACCGGTTTCGGTCGTACCGGCTCGATGTTCGGATCGCAGCACTACGGTATCGAACCCGATCTGATCACCGTCGCCAAAGGCCTCACCTCGGCTTACTTCCCGCTATCGGGGGCCATCGTCGGCGAGAAGGTCTACAAGGTGATGGAAGAAGGGGCCGACCGCGTCGGCGCTTTCTCGCACGGCTACACCTATTGCGGCCATCCGATTGGCGCCGCAGCAGCAAACGCCGTTCTCGACATCGTCGAGAAGGAGGATCTGCCAGGGAATGCGCGCACGGTCGGCACCTATTTCCAGGCGCAGCTGAAGGCCAGGTTCGCTCAGCTTCCGATCGTCGGCGAAGTGCGCGGCGTCGGCTTGATGGGCGCCATCGAATTCGTTGCGGATCGGGAAAAGAAGGTGCGTTTTGCACCCGGCCTCACTGTCGGCGCACGGATCTCAAAGGCGGCGCGCAGTCGGGGCCTCATTGCCCGTGCCATGCCGCATGGCGATATCTTGGGTTTTGCACCGCCACTCGTCACGACAAAGGAAGAAGTCGACGAGATCGTTGCCATCGCCGAATCCTCTGTCCGCTCCGTCATGGACGAATTGGTCCAGGCTGGCGAGACGATCTGAGGCAAGCACAGCTGCCGGGCGAGATAAGCCTCGCCTGGCAACGCCCGTTTCTCAGTAAAAATCGCGACGATCGTGATTATTCCTGAAGCAATCACGGTTCACGATGCATAAGGCTTCATCTTTTGCGATGAAGCGTGCATAATGTCATGAAATAATCGTCCTTAAAACGAGACAATTTCATGCGACGTCAGGCCAATCCCCTCAACCTTGATCCGATCACGGCAACAAAGCCGGTGGCATGGCGGCCGAACCTCGCCAAGCAAAAGGGTGAGACGAAGCATGCCGCGCTCACCGAGCGCATTATCGCCGATATCGATGCCGGCGTCCTTAAGCCGATGGATCGCATGCCGACGCATCGCGATCTGGCGCGGGAACTCTGCCTTTCTGTGCAGACCGTCAGCCTCTCCTACAAGGAGGCTGAGCGGCTTGGCTATCTGAGCGGTGAGATTGGGCGCGGCACCTTCGTCAAGGCACGCGTGACGGACCGTGCCGGACGCATGATGCTGGATCATAGTGCCAACGAGGTGCTCGACCTTTCCATTATTCGCGGCGTCTATCTCGATGCGCATGAAACCGCGTCGCGCGAGATCCTTCGCGAGCTGGCCGACGGCGACAATGCAAGCTTCATGCGTCCCTGCCGCCCGATCGCCGGCCTTGATCGTCACCGGGAGACGGCGCGCATCTGGTTGCGCACGCTCGGCGTCACGGCCGGGGCAGACCGCATTCTCGTTACCAACGGTGCCGCCCATGGTATTTTTCTCGCTTTGACCTGCATTGTCCGCTCCGGCGATGTCGTCTTGTGTGAAAATCTCACCGATCACGGTATCATCGGGCTTTCCAATATCCTCGGCTTCAGCCTGAAGGGCTTACCCACGGACGATGAGGGCATTTTGCCCGATGCGCTGGAAACCGCCTGTGCGGCAGGCGGCGTCCGGGCACTGGTGCTCATTCCGACGCTCAATAATCCGACAAGCCATGTCGCAGGCGCCGCACGCAGACGCGAGATTGCTACAATTGCGGCGCGTTATAGTGTTTTCGTCATCGAAGATGAGGTCTATCGTCCGATGATCGAGGAGGACCTGCCTTCGATCACCGAGATGTTGCCCGATCTCGGTTTCTTCGTCACGAGCTTCACCAAGGCGGTGCTGACAGGGTTGCGCGTTGGCTATCTCGTCGTTCCGCCCGCCTATTCCATTCGCGCCGCCTCGATCCTGCGCGTATCAAGCTGGAGCGGCACCTATCTGACCGGCGAAATCGCCACGCGCTGGGTCGAGAACGGCACGGCGCAGCGCTTGCTGGAAATCCAGCGTGACGAGGCGCGCGCGCGCCAGACCATCGCAACGGAAATCCTCGGCGACCATATCGCCTCCAGTCACCCGCTGTCGCTCTGCGCCTGGCTCAAGGTCCCATCACACTGGACCGAGGACGGTCTGGTCCGCTCGCTGACCAACCAGAACGTCGCGGTCACGCCCTCCGAACCCTTCATTGCCGGACCGGGCCATGGTGGCGGCATTCGTATCTGTTTGGGCGGACGCCTGAACCATGCAAGCCTGGCCAAGGCGCTGACGACCGTGAGGCAAGCCTTCGAGCAACTGCCGCCGGTCTATGATATCGGCTCGATCGGCTAGAGGCTCGCACGACAATCATTGAATCATTACAATATAATAATTGACATGATTTTACTTCGCTCTCAACATGACAATCATGAAGAGCGAAATCCTGTCCAGATCGACTGAAGAAAAGGTGCTGCCAGTCATTCTGGCGGACATCGAGCAGGCTGCCGCTCGCATCGCCGGCGGGGTGGCGTGCACACCACTCGTTCGTTCCAGCAAGCTCTCCGAACGCACCGGTCAACCCGTCCATCTCAAGCTCGAAACATGCCAACCCATCGGCGCGTTCAAGCTGCGCGGCGCGATGAATGCGATCCTGTCGCTGGGTGATGCCGAGCGCAAGCGCGGCCTCGTCACCGCCTCGACAGGAAATCACGGTCGCGCCGTCGCGTATGCCGCACGCGAATTGGGCGTTCTGGCCACCATCTGCATGTCGTCGCTCGTTCCAGCCAATAAGGTCGAAGCAATCCGCACGCTCGGGGCCGAAGTCCGCATTGTCGGCGCATCGCAGGACGACGCACAAGACGAAGCCGAACGCCTGATCGAAAGGCGTGGCCTCACTCCGATCCCGCCTTTCGACGATGCGAACGTCGTTGCGGGTCAAGGCACGATCGGCCTCGAAATTGTTGAGTCCCTGCCCGAACTTACGACCGTGCTGGTGCCTCTTTCCGGCGGCGGCCTGGCGGGCGGCATTGCCGTTGCCGTCAAGGCTTTGAAGCCTGAGATCCGCGTCATCGGCATCTCGATGGAGCGCGGGGCAGCCATGCACGCGGCGCTTGCCGCCGGCAAGCCTGTCGCGATCCGCGAGGAGGAGACGCTGGCGGACTCGCTTGGTGGCGGCATCGGGCTTGCGAACCATGTGACCTTCACGCTCTGCCGCCATCTCCTCGACGACATCGTGCTTTTGACCGAAGACGAGATTGCTGAAGGCATCCGCCATGCCGCGCGCCAGGAGAACATAACCGTCGAGGGTGCCGGTGCGGTCGGCATTGCCGCCATCCTCGCAAACAAGGTCGAACTGTCAGGCCCCACTGCCATCATCATCTCAGGCGGCAACATAGACCCGGCGCTGCACCAGAAAATCGTCGCGAGGGCCGCCCCATGAGCCGCATCAGCATCCTGATGGAGAAAGACCTTCGCGCCATCGTCAAGCTCGACGTCTCCGCCGTCGATTGCGTCGAGCAGGCCTTTGCTGCGCTCGCCACCAAAGCCGTTGCCATGCCTCCGATCCTGCGCCTGGACATTCCGGACTTTCGTGGTGAAGTGGACGTCAAGACGGCCTACGTGCCGGGCTTTGACGGGTTCGCCATCAAGGTCAGCCCCGGATTCTTCGACAACCCCAAGATCGGTCTGCCGAGCCTCAACGGGCTGATGATCCTGCTGAGCGCCAAGACTGGATTGGTCGAAGCCCTTTTTCTCGACAACGGTTATCTCACGGATGTGCGCACGGCAGCCGCCGGTGCGGTCGCCGCGCGGCACCTGTCACGCCAAGACGCCTGCGTCGCGACGATCTTTGGTGCAGGCATGCAGGCGCGGCTGCAGCTCGCGGCTCTCCTGCTTGTGCGCCCGATCACAGCGGCGCGCATCTGGTCACGCGACCACGCAAAGGCGCAGAAGCTTGCCACTGACGTCGCTCGCGACCACGGGATCGAGGTCGCCGCCATTGGCGATCCGCGCGAAGCCGTCCGTGGTGCAGATACTATCGTCACGACGACGCCCGCAGAACAGCCGATCCTGATGGCTGAATGGCTCGAACCTGGTCAGCATCTGACCGCCATGGGATCGGATGCAGAGCACAAGAACGAAATCGATCCGGCCGCCTTTGCTCGGGCGACTTACGTCGCGGATCGGCTCTCGCAGACCCGCATCCTCGGCGAGTTGCACCATGCCATCAAGACCGGCGCAGTCACGCCGGACCGGCAGTTTGCCGAACTCGGAGCTGTCATCGCCGGCAAGGCAGTCGGCCGCTCGAGCGCAGATGAAATAACCTTCGCAGACCTCACAGGCACCGGCGTGCAGGATACTGCCATCGCCAATCTGGCCCTTGCCCGGGCGAAAGACGCGGGAAGCGGCCAGACGATCGAAAACGACATCAAAATGGGAGATGCAGCGTGAGCGTGACGCTGAACTTTACGCGCGAGGAATATGCCGCGCGCCTTTCCAAAACCCGTCATGCGATGGAAACGGCGGGGATCGACCTCCTGATCGTCACCGATCCATCTAACATGCACTGGCTCACCGGTTATGATGGCTGGTCCTTTTATGTGCATCAGTGCGTTCTGGTGCCGCCGAGCGGYGAACCAATCTGGTACGGCCGCAAGCAGGACGCCAATGGCGCAAAGCGCACCGCCTACCTGCACCATGACAATATCGTCGGCTATCCGGATCACTACGTCCAGTCGACCGAACGCCACCCGATGGATCTCCTGGCGCAGATCATCGATGAGCGCAAATGGGCCAGCCTCACGGTTGGTGTTGAGATGGACAATTACTACTTCTCGGCAGCCGCCTTCGCATCCCTGCAGAAGCATCTGCCCAATGCCCGCTTCAAGGATGCGGCAAGCCTCGTCAACTGGCAGCGCGCGGTCAAGAGCACGACAGAGCTCGACTATATGCGCAAGGCAGGCAAGATCGTCGAGCTGATGCACAAGCGCATTGTCGACGTCATCGAACCCGGCATGCGCAAATGCGATCTCGTTGCAGAGATCTATGATGCCGGCATTCGTGGCACGTCGGAATTCGGCGGCGATTATCCGGCAATCGTGCCGCTTCTGCCGTCGGGTGCTGACGCCTCCGCCCCGCATCTGACCTGGGATGACAAGCCGATGCGCTTGGGCGAAGGAACATTCTTCGAGATCGCCGGCGCCTACAAGCGCTACCATTGCCCGCTGTCGCGTACCGTATTCCTGGGCAAGCCGACGCAGGCCTTTCTCGACGCGGAAAAGGCGACGCTCGAAGGCATGGAAGCCGGTCTTTCCGCAGCAAGGCCGGGCAATAGCTGCGAAGACATCGCCAATGCCTTCTTCGCCGTGTTGAAGAAATACGGGATCATCAAGGACAACCGCACCGGCTATCCGATCGGTCTGTCCTATCCGCCGGACTGGGGCGAACGCACCATGAGCCTTCGCCCCGGCGACCGCACGGAGTTGAAGCCTGGTATGACCTTCCATTTCATGACCGGTCTCTGGCTCGAAGATATGGGGCTGGAAATCACCGAGAGCATCGCGATCACCGAAACCGGCGTCGAATGCCTGTCGAACGTGCCACGCCAGCTGTTCGTGAAGGGCTGATGCGATGCTGACCAGCACGCCCCGCCCCTCGCCGATCACCCCTTCCGTCGATTTCGACGCGAAGGGCGTGCAGCACGGGCATCTACGCCTGCCCTATAGCCGTGATGACAGCGCCTGGGGCTCGGTGATGATCCCGGTCTGCGTCATTTCCAACGGGGAAGGCCCGACCGCTCTTCTCACCGGTGCCAATCATGGCGACGAGTATGAAGGTCCGGCGGCCCTCTTCGAACTGGCGCAAACGCTGGATCCGGCGCAGGTGAGCGGGCGTATTATCATCGTCCCGGCGCTCAATTATCCCGCGTTTCGCGCCGGCACACGCACGTCGCCGATTGATCGCGGAAACCTGAATCGCAGCTTTCCGGGTCGCCCGGATGGTACGGTCACGGAAAAGATCGCGGATTATGTCACCCGCCATCTGATACCACTCGCCGACATCGTGCTCGACTTCCATTCGGGCGGCAAGACACTGGATTTTCTGCCCTATGCCGCAGCACACGAACTGCCCGACAAGGCCCAGGAAGCGCGCTGTTTTGATGCCGTTGCGGCTTTCGCTGCACCCTACTCGATGAAGATGCTGGAGATCGATGCGGTCGGCATGCTCGATACGACGGTCGAAGAGATGGGCAAGGTTTTCGTCACTACCGAGCTCGGCGGTGCGGGCACTGCCAGCGCAAGATCCATCGGCATTGCCCGACAGGGCAGCCTCAACCTCCTGCGTCACGCCGGAATTCTGAAGGGGGTACCAGACGCTCGGCCGAGCAGTTGGCTGGATATGCCATCGAGCGATTGCTTCAGCTTCGCCCAGGATGAGGGATTGATCGCATTTGCACTTGATCTCGGCGATCCCGTCAGGACCGGCGAGATCATCGCCTGCGTCTATCCCATCGGAAAAACCGGCATCAAGCCGATCGAGTACCGCGCCTCCATGGACGGCGTGCTCGCGGCGCGCCACGTACCCGGCCTGATCAAGGCCGGAGACTGCCTTTCCGTCATCGCCACGATCACGGAGAAAACCAACCACAAAACCCCGTGAGATCCGAAAACGGACCACGAAAACCCAACCAGAGGAGTATTCGCATGCATATCATGAAAATCGCCGGGCTCTCTGCCCTCGCTCTTAGCATTGGAATCACATCTGCCAGCGCGCTCACCGTCGAAGAGGTCAAAAAGGAGGGATATATCCGCGCCGCGACGGCCAACGAAGTGCCCTATTCCTACATGCAACCCGACGGCACCTCCGCCGGCATCGGTCCTGATGTTGCGAACGCCGTGCTGAAGTCGATGGGAATCGAAGAAACCAACTGGACCGTCACGCCATTTGGCACACTCATCCCGGGTCTTAAGGCAAAACGCTTCGATTTTGCCGCCGCCGAGCAGAACATCTCGCCGGAACGGTGCAAGCAGGTGGCCTTCACCGAGCCAAACTCGTCCTATGGCGAAGGGCTTCTGGTCAAGAAGGGCAATCCTAAGGGGCTAAAAACCTACGCAGACATCGCCAAGGATCCTTCGCTCACCGTGGCTGTCGTTTCGGGCGCCAACAATGTGGACTTCCTGCGCGCCGTTGGCGTCAAGGATGAGCAGATCGTCTTCATCCCAGCCAATGCCGACGCTATCCCGACCGTTCAAAGTCGAACTGACGCGTATGCGGCGACCGAGCTGACTGTCGCCGCACTCGCCAAGGACCAGGCCCAGGTCGAGCAGGTAGCACCGTTTGAAGATCCGATCGTCAAAGGTGCACCGGTGCGCAACTACGGCGGCTTCGCCTTCCGCCCTGAAGACAAGGAGCTTCGAGACGCCTTCAATGCAGCCCYTGTCGAATTTCGCAAGACGGACGAGTACAAGAAGATCCTTCTCAAGTACGGCGTCTCAGAACAGAGTATCGCCGCGGCTGCAGGAAAGAACGTCGCCGACCTCTGCGCCGGCAAGTAATGGCAGAAGGCGCTCGATCCCAATCGAGCGCCATTCGTAAAAATCGGGAGATTTCCGGATGGGCTGGACAGCCTACCTGCCGATGCTCTGGCAAGGTGCGATCGTCACGATGACAATTACATTGGCGTCGATCGCCATCGGCGCGGTGCTCGCTTTTGTGTTCGGCATACTGCGTGTTGAGGGCGGACCGATCCTATCGGCTATCGCGCTGTGTTATACGGAGGTCTTCCGCGGCACCTCGCTCTTTGTCCAGMTTTTCTGGTTCTACTATGCGTTGCCGCTTGTCGGCTTKAGT
Source organism: Rhizobium sp. 05L429 (assembly GCF_056397645.1). Lineage (NCBI taxonomy): Bacteria > Pseudomonadati > Pseudomonadota > Alphaproteobacteria > Hyphomicrobiales > Rhizobiaceae > Rhizobium > Rhizobium sp. 05L429. Next base: position 92,102 of record NZ_JBFTNV010000017.1, read on the forward strand.
TTCGATCCGATCACGACGGGCATTCTGGTGCTCGCCGCGCATGCCGGCGGCTACGGCGCGGAAATCGTGCGCGGCGCGCTCTCGTCTGTCTCAGCGCAGCAGCTGGAAGCCGCCCGCGCGCTGAATTTCAACCGTTTCCAGACGCTGTTTCGCATTTCCTTGCCGCAGGCGGTCGTCGAGATGATGCCGGCATTCGGCAATCTCGCGATCGAAACGCTAAAGCTTTCCTCGCTGGTTTCGCTGATCTCGATCGCCGATCTCACCTTCGCAGCCCAGTCGATCCGCAACATGACGCTCGATAGCGCCAGCATCTATTCGATCACGCTCGTCTGCTACTTCGCCATGTCGCTCCTCTTGATGGTTGCGATCCGTGTGATCGAGCATTTCGTGCGACGCGGCGACGTCTTCCCCCGCGGCAGCCACTCGTGAGGACTTTACCGTTATGATGTACGGTTACGAATGGGACACGACGACCTGGGTTACCTACACGACCTCGATCCTTCCCATCATCCTGATTGGTCTGACGGTCACATTGAAGGCGGCAGCCGCCAGCTTTGCGATTGCCCTGGTGCTTGGCCTGGTGTTTGCCTTGCTGCGCCGCAGCCGCATCAAGGTTATCTCCTGGACGACCGCCTTCATCGTCGAGTTCCTGCGCGATACGCCGCTTCTGGTGCAGTTGTTCTTCCTTTACTACGTACTGCCCGATTTCGGCATCGTGCTGCCCGCCTTCCTCACCGGTGCGCTGGCACTCGGTCTGCAATATGCGGCCTATACGTCGGAGGTCTATCGCGGCGGCATTGAAGCCGTGCATCGTGGCCAGTGGGAAGCAGCAACCGCGCTCAATCTGACGCGTATGCAGACCTATCGCGACATCATCCTTCCCCAGGCCATTCCGCGCATCGTGCCGGCCATGGGCAATTATCTCGTGGCTATGATCAAGGAAACGCCGGTCCTCTCCGTGGTCACCGTTCTCGAGATGATGGGGCTTGCCAACATGATCGGCGAACGCACTTTCGAATATCTCGTGCCGCTGACGCTTGTCGGCCTGATCTTCCTTCTGCTGACGCTGATCTGCTCGGCAGGCCTCCACCGCTTGCAGAAAGCGCTTCCAAAAGCAGGAATACCCTTGCGATGACCAATAACATCGATCCGCCCATCATTGAGTTTTCCGACGTCACCAAGCGCTTCGGCATTCTGACGGTGCTCGACAACTTCAATTTCAGCGTTGCGAAGGGTGAGAAAGTCACGCTCATCGGACCGTCAGGCTCCGGCAAGTCGACGGTCCTGCGTATTCTGATGACACTCGAACCCTTCCAGGAAGGCAAGCTGACGCTTGCTGGTACGCCCTACCACGAGCCGGGAGGCAAAGGGCCTTTCCAAGCGTCGGAAAAACACCTGCGTCAGATCCGCAATCACGTCGGCATGGTCTTCCAGAGCTTCAATCTCTTTCCTCACATGACGGTGCTTCGCAACGTTGTCGAAGCACCGGTGCGGGTGCTGGGAATGGCGCGGGCGGAAGCGGAGGCGCGGGCGATTGAACTGCTGCAGATGGTGGGGCTGGCGGATAAGAAGGACCAGTACCCGGCGCAGCTTTCCGGCGGGCAGCAGCAGCGTGTGGCAATTGCCCGTGCGCTTGCGATGCGTCCACGGGTTCTGCTTTTCGATGAACCGACTTCGGCACTTGATCCGCAACTGGTGGGCGAAGTGCTTTCCGTCATCCGCGGACTGGCGCATGAACATGATCTGACCATGCTGCTCGTCACTCATGAAATGCGCTTTGCCCGAGAAGTGTCCGATCGCGTCTGCTTTTTCGATAAGGGTCGCATCTGCGAGCAGGGTGCACCGGAAAAGATATTCGGCGCGCCGCAAGAGGAGCGGACGCGTGAATTTCTGTCATCCGTTCTAGGTTGATCAGGAAATTCAGCGGCAGCAGAGTCGTCGGCGGCAGCCTAAAAAATGGTCGAGGAGTCGAATGCTGCGTCCCATACGCTCACGACCGAAGTTACGGCACTGTCCGATCGCCTCGCGCAGTTCCGGCTCGGCGTCTCTTCACCCTCCGGTGGTCACAAAGCAATAGTAGAACGCCATGGCGAGCGACGGTCGCGCGCAGCACAGATTTCGCTTATTCAAGGAGGAGCAACAGCTTCCCCTGCGCGTGCCACGAAACAGAAGCTGACGGCAACGTTCAGCAGCGGTTCGTCTTGTGCTATCGCCACGGATCAGAAAGCGGCATTTGCGAGTGGATGGAGTCAGGTCCTCGGTTTGACAAGAATCAGCGCCAGAGGCGGGTGGTATTCGAGTGAAGCATGAGTGGCGTAGTCTGCACTCGACGACGTACGGATCCGCGATCGACATGCCATGATGAGTCGGATGATGGCGGCCGGCCGGAGTGAGAGTTATGACATACGAGGATTACAATGCGTTTTGCGGCATGCTGCCGGCGACGAGCTACGTCGTCCAATGGGGCGGGTCGCATGTCTGGAAAGTCGGCGGCAAGGTTTTCGCGATTGGCGGTTGGCACGACGACGAACCACGTTTCACCTTCAAAGTCAGCGAAATTGCTTATGAGATGCTGAAGGAACAACCTGGTTTGCGGCCCGCCCCGTATCTCGCATCGCGCGGCATGAAGTGGATCCAGCACTTCGCAAAACCCGGCCTCTCGGACGCCAGCTTGCGCGACTACATCTGCGAGTCGCATCTCATCGTCTCGCGGGGCCTGCCGAAGAAAAGGCAGCTCGAGCTGGGCCTGATGACGTCATAGACGCTGGCGGGTCCAATTTGAGAAGTGGACGCTCAACCGTTGGAATGTCGGCGTCGAAAAGGACCACGAGCAGCATCGGTAAGCCCGCTCCCTTCCGCGAGAAGGCTCCGTGGATGACCTGTCGGCCCAATGACAGGGTGCCAGATAGGAATTTGGCGAGACGTGGGCGCAAACGCTTTGGGATCTCGACGACATTTAATCTCACTCACCGCAGCTGGAACGGCGCTTGTATTCGGATGGGCTGCATCCCACGAGGAGTTGAAATTGTGAAGACAGATGGAAAGCCGAGCTGAAGCCCAGGAGCCCGGCCACTTCCTTGATAGATTTATCCGTATTGGCGAAAATATCCTGCGCCCGCCGTATTCTTAGGGATACGAGGTGCTGTTTGGCCGAGACGCCCGTCCTCTCGCGGAAGACGCGCCGAAAATACGAATAGCTGACACCAAGTTCCTGGGCGACATCCTCGACCGATACTCGCTGCGTGCAGCGCTCCATCAGGATGACGCGTGCCCGTTCCACGAGACGATCCGCCGGCGCGGCCGATGCCAGCTCTCGTTGTTGGGAGAGCAAAGCCAGAAGCTGCAAGCCGAGGGTTGAAAGAAGCGGTTGATTGGCAAGCCCCTCCTCCACCGCGAGGCTGTGGATCTTTTCGAAAACGGCCGCGAAATCCGGGCTCGACGGCAGCACGGAATGCGCGGGGTCAATCAATCCAGCGGTTCGGGCGAAATCGAAAGCCGTGCTGCGACATTCGATCCAGTTTTCAGTCCAGCCCAGCTCGGGATCGGGCGCGAAGCGATGCCAGACGCCAGGAAACAGAAGGACAATGGACCCGGCCTCGACCGGCTGGCGCCTGCCGCGGCGTCCGAATTCGAACAGGCCGCGTCCTTCCGCGATAAAGATGACCTGATAGGCCTGCAGGATACGGCCCCTCTTCCAGTCGAAATGATGATCGTCTGGATGGCGAATGGGAGGATATATGGAATGAGGCAGGATTTTCGTATGCCCGCTGGAGATTGCCGTGCATCCCCAGGCAGAACACAGCCGATTATCGGGTAAATAGAGGAAATAATTCTGTGTCATGTAACTTTTCCGAGGATCATTTTTTGTATGCTTCAGATCATTTTTGAAGAAATGAGCGTGATGTCAACTGGCATCGGCGATGCTACGGTTTATCAAGAGGACGGAACCGACAGCGCAAGTTGCCGCTGAAGGCAGATGATCGAACCGCAACTCCAATTGCGGCTCTGGAGGAGAAATGTCAGTGTTTTCGTTGCTGAGCGCAGCCGGGCTATGCCTGCTGCCATGCCCAGTTCATTGCCCGGCGTCGGACCGCGCATGACGGACCGCAAGCTGAAGGTTGGCCTGTTCGGGATAGGCCTTGCAACATATTGGCCCCAATTCGAGGGGCTGGAAGAAAGACTTTCAGCCTATGTCGGGCAGATGGCCGGGAAGCTTGCCCGCCCGGATATCGACGTCGTCAACCTTGGCCTGATCGATACGCCCGAAAAGGCATTGGAGGCTGGCCATCGCTTCCGCGAAGCCGATGTCGATATCATCTTCCTGCATGTGACGACCTACGCGCTTTCATCCACGGTCCTGCCCGTTGTGCGCCGGGCACGCGTTCCGGTCATCATCCTCAATCTGCAGCCGGAAGCCGCGATCGACTATCGCCGCGTCAACGCACTCGGCGACCGCACGAGGATGACCGGTGAATGGCTCGCCCATTGCGGCGCCTGCCCCGTCCCGGAACTCGCCAATGTCTTTCGCCGGTCCGGTGTCGCTTTCCACCAGGTCACGGGCATGCTGCATGGCGACGCGCATGTTGAGCGCGAAATCGCCGACTGGATCGATGCAGCCCGTGTCGCCCATGTGATGGCACATAACCGGCTTGGCGTCATGGGGCACTACTATAACGGCATGCTCGACATCTATTCCGATCTGACGGCGCAAACCGCAGCCTTCGGCACGCATATCGAAATCGTCGAGATCGACGAACTGGCGCGCCTGCGGCGCGAATTGGCCGACGAAGAGATCACGGCCTCGCTTGCGACGATGAAGGCCGAATTCGACATCGATGCGGATTGCGATCCGGCCGAATTGCGCCGAGCGGCCGCTACCGCGGTGGCCCTGCGCAAGTTCGTCGATAACAAGAAGCTCGGCTCGCTCGCCTATTATTACGAATCCACGCCCGGCCATGAATACGAGGACGTGATCACCTCGGTCATCGTCGGCTCCTCCCTGCTAACGGCGCAAGGCGTGCCGGTGGCCGGCGAATACGAGGTCAAGAACGCCCAGGCGATGAAGATCATGGACACATTCGGAGTCGGCGGATCCTTCACCGAATATTACGCCATGGATTTTGTCGAGGATGTCGTGCTCATGGGACATGACGGGCCGGGCCATATCAAGGTCGCAGAGGGCAAGACGAAGATCCGGCCGCTGAAGGTCTATCACGGCAAGGTTGGATCCGGCGTCAGTGTCGAAATGTCCGTTCGGCATGGCCCGGTGACGCTTCTCTCGGTCATCGAGCGTGAGGGCCGGATCGTGCTGATCTGCGCCGAGGGCCAGTCCGTTGCAGGACCGATCCTGGAGATCGGCAATACGAACAGCCGTTACAAGTTCGAGATCGGTGCCCGCCGTTTCGTCGAGGATTGGAACGCTGAGGGTCCGGCCCATCACTGCGCTGTCGGCACCGGACATATCGCAACGAAAATCAAAAAATTTGGCAAGCTTCTGGATATCGAGGTGGTCCAGATCTGCTGAACAGTCTCGTGCATAGGCTGGGTGTCGCCCCGGTCAACAACAGATCAACAGGTGAGGAGGACCTGACATGCCAACATGGAATTCGAAAGACCCAGTCCGCGGACGCGGCTTMAAAGGACTGCTGATCGCAGCCGTCCTTGCTCTGGCAGGCCAGACGGCACATGCCGCCGAAATTCATCTCGACGCTCCCGCACCGACGCCGCCGGCCGAGGTGGCAAAGTTCGAGCCGATTGAACCGGGCAGCGCCAAGGATCTGACGATCGGCTTCACGCAACTCATCCTCGGCGTTCCCTTCACCGATGCGCTGCAGCGCGGTATGGAAAAGGCGGCGGAGACTGCCGGCTTCAAGCTCGTGACCTGCGATTCCAAGATGGATGCAGCAACGGCACTGTCCTGCGTCCGTCAATTCAAGACGCAGAACGTCAACGGGCTMGTCACCTTCCAAGCGGACGCGGCAGCGGCAGCCAACATCTGTGCCGAGGGACCGCAGGTTCCGGTCATCGCGATCGATATCGAACAGWAGCCCTGCCAGACCGCCTTCGTCGGCGCTGCCAATTCCTATGCCGGCGAGATCGTCGGCCATGAACTCGGCATGTATTTCGCAAAGAATTTCAATTGCGAATACGATGCTTTCGTCTCGCTGGAATCGACCGCCGTCGGTGTCGTCAACGACCAGCGCATGGGCGGCATCCGCAAGGCCTTCGAAGCCGTCTGCGGACCGGTTCAAAACCTGCGCATCATCGACACCGGTGCCGGCGGCCAGGCCGACGCTGCACAGCGCCAGTTTACCGATACCCTGACTGCCTTGCCCGGTGCCGGCAAGATCATCACCGTCGGCATCAACGAAGACGTCATCACCGCAGCTCTTGCCGCGGCGCGCACGCAGGGACGGAATCAGGACCTCTACCTCGGCGTTCAGAATTTTGATCCGGACAATTGCCAGATCTGGACCGCTCCGCATTTCATCGCGACAGCCGCCTATTTTCCCGAGCGTTATGCGAACCTGATCGTGCCCAATCTTGTCAAGGCCATCAAAGGCGGGAAGATCAACAGCCAGATCCTGGTTCCGCACGAACTGATCACGCCTGAAAATATCGCCAGGGTCTATCCGGAGTATGCCTGCAAATGACCACCGACTTCCTTGCCGTGCGCGGCATCCGGAAATCGTTCGGCCCGGTCGAGGTCCTGCATGGCGTGGACCTCGATCTTGCGGGCGGGACGATCACCGCCCTGCTCGGGGAAAACGGTGCCGGTAAGTCTACCTTCGTGCGCATTTTGGCCGGTGACCACCGGCCGGACGATGGCACAATAGCCGTGGACGGCAAGGCAGCATCCTTCCATGGCGTGAGCGATGCAAGGGATGCCGGCATAAGACTGATCGCCCAGGAGATTGCCGATGCCCCGACCCTGACGGTTGCGGAAAATATCCTGCTTGGCGCGTGGCCGACCAGGGGCGGCCTTCTTGATCGCCGCGCGATGCGGGCGATGGCACGCGAAGCGCTCGATCTTCTCGGTGCCGACTTGCCTTTGACGGCGAAAGTGGCAAACCTCAGGCTCGGCGAGCGGCAGATCATCGAGATCGCCCGCGCAACGATCGGCACCTCGAAATGCATCATCTTCGACGAGGCGACGGCTGCCCTATCGGACGCTGAGGCGCGTAAGCTCTTTCAGCTGATCCGGCGTCTGGCCGAACGCGGAACCGCTATTCTCTATATCACCCACCGGCTCGACGAGGTCTTTGCCCTGGCCGATCGTGTCTGCGTGCTGCGCGACGGCCGCGTTTCGCTCGATCGTCCAACCAGCGAGGTCAGCCAGGAACAGGTGATTGAAGCGATGGTCGGGCGGGCAGTCGCCCATACGCGCCACTCGCTTGCCGCCCCCTCCTCCGTCGCACAGCCGGTGCTTGAGGCCGATCGCCTCGCCTCCGATGCCTTTTCGAATATCTCCTTCTCGCTGCGCCCCGGCGAGATCCTCGGCATGTATGGCAAAGTCGGCTCCGGCGTTCAGGAGCTCGCCGCATCGCTGGTCGGTGCACGGGCGTTCGATCAAGGCACGCTGATCGTCGACGGCAAGTCGGTGCGCTTTCGTCACCCCGCCGAGGCGATCGCGGCGTCCATCGGCCATTTGCCGGCCGATCGGGCAAGCGAGGGGCTTCTGCGCACCATGACGCTCGCCGAAAACCTGTCCGCACCGAGTTGGTCGCGGCTGGCGCGTTACGGCATGCTGAGCGGCGATCGGCTACGCGCAGCCTATTCCAGATGGCACCGGGAGCTGCGTGTAAAGGCGGACGCGTCCGGCAGCCAGACGATTACCGAATTGTCCGGCGGCAATCAGCAGAAGGTGTTGCTCGGCCGCTGGCTTGAGGCGGGTTCGAAAATCCTTGTCTTGACGGAGCCGACGCGCGGGGTCGATGTCGGCGCCCGCCAGGAGATCTATCGTGTGCTGGCGGAACTTACGGTCAAGGGCCATGCCATCATCATCGCGACCTCCGACTATGAAGACATCAATGCGGTCGCCAGCCGCGCGCTGGTGCTCGTGCGCGGACAGTTGATCGCGGAAATTCCGCATGAGCGTATTTCGACCGAAGCCCTGACAGAGGCCGCAGGAGGCGGTGTCCATGCATGACAAGCTTCAAACCGAGGCCATGACAACCATGGCGGACACTGACGCGAATGGTGACAAGGCCAGCTTCTTTCGCAAGACACCGGAATCGGCGGCCCTTCTCGCCTTCCTGCTCGCGGAAATCGTCTTCTTTTCGTTGAGCTCGCCCTATTTCCTGACTTGGGGCAACTGGGTCAACGTGATCACCGCACTGTCCATAACTGGCGTGCTCGCTGCCGGCGGAACGATGCTGCTGATTGCCGGCCAGTTCGATCTGTCGGTCGGCAGCGGTGTTGCCTTCGTGGCGCTTGTCATGGCCCTGACCGTCAACAGTATCGGCATCGTGCCGGCAAGCGCCCTCGCGCTGGTCGTCGGCATGGGCATCGGCGTGATCAACGGCTTTCTGGTMACAAAAATCGGCGTTAATGCGCTGATCACCACGCTCGGGACGCTGGCAATCTTCCGAGGACTGACCCAGTCGATCGGCGGGGGCAAGAATCTGCTGATCGCCAATTTCGATTGGGCAATCTGGCGCCCCTTCTTCAATATCCCGCTGTCGGCGCTGGTCTTCATTCTCGTGGCGATCGTCATCGRCATCGTCCTCAAGCGCACCGTGTTCGGCCGGTCCATCTATGCGATCGGCGCCAATGAAAATGCGGCGCGGCTGGTTGGCATCAAGACGAAGCGCGTGGTCTTCTCAAGTTTCCTGTTATCGGGCGCCTTTATCGGGCTCGGCGGACTGATGAGTGCCTCGCAGCTCGGCTCAACATCCGGCACGACCGGCCTCGGTCTGGAACTCGCGGTCGTCACCGCCGTCATTCTCGGTGGAACATCGTTGAAGGGCGGCACCGGAACGATGTTCGGCACGGTGATCGGCCTGCTGATCGTCGGTGTCTTGAACAATGGCCTGACGCTGATGAACATCAATTCTTCCTGGCAGCAAGCTGCTACCGGCATTCTGCTCATTCTTGCAGTATCCTTTGACCAGTTACGGCAGCGACTCGTCGGAAGGCGCTGAGGAACCATGACGAAACAGGCAACGTTCAGGCTGCTCGACAATGTCGATGTGGCAACGCGTGACGGCGTGATCCTGAAGACCGATATCTGGCTTCCCGCGTCGGACGGCGCCTGCCCGGTGCTTCTGCAACGCACTCCCTATCGCAAGGAAACGCCCTTCGGCTCGCAATATATTTCCGCCCTGGAATTCCAGACGGCGCTACGCCGGGGTTATGCGATCGCGGTCCAGGATACGCGCGGCCGCTATCAGTCGGACGGCGATTTCGTTCCCTTCAAATTCGAAGGACGTGACAGTGCCGACACGATCGAATGGCTGCGACGCCAGTCCTTCTGCAACGGAAAGGTCGCAATGTTCGGGGCGTCGTATGTCGGCGCAACGCAGGTGCTGGCGCTCCAAGAGGATCCCGTGGGGCTGGCGGCGATTGCGCCGCAACTGACGACCGCACGCCACGGCGAAACATGGATGTATCGCGGCGGTGCCCTCGAACTTGCATTTCTGCTGCTGTGGGTGATCGAGTCGCTTGGGGCCGATCATATCCAGCATCGAATGGCGGCGATGCCAGCCGATATGCGCGACCGTGTGCAGGCGCTGCTCGAACTTTTGCAGCGAGATCCTGCTGCGGCATTCGCGAGGCTGCCAATCCTCGATGAAGCGATCACAGAGCTTGCACCCTACGTTCGCGACTGGTTCGATCCGCAGGCGGTCGACAGCAGGCCCGGAACTGACCGGCTCGACTGGACCCGAACAAACCACACCGCGATGCTCGTCGTCGCCGGGTGGAACGACCTCTTCCTGGAAGGTTCTATCGAGCTTTTTGAACAGGCGAAATCGCGCTGGGCGGGCAACAGCCAGATGCCGGACCGGCTCATCATCGGCCCTTGGTCTCATGGCAATCCGAGCGACTGGCAGGGCGAGGAGTGGCTCGGCTATGCCGCATCAAGCGTCGACCTTGTGGAAGAGAACCTGGATTTTTTCGACAGCGTTCTCCAGGGCCGTCAGCCGAGATCGCCGATGGTCCGATATTTCCGTTCGGGTTCCAACAGCTGGCACGCTGCTCCCGACTGGCCGCTTCCTGATACGATCGCCGTACCGCATTTTCTCGATTGCAGCCGAGGCGCGCTGGGTACGGCACCGGGTGCGAAAGCGACCAGCAGCTACATGTCCGATCCGTCGACCCCGGTGCCGAGCATTGGCGGTGCGACATTTCTGCCCGGCCTGCTTCTTGGCCGCAATTCAGGACCGCGCGATCAGACGGGGATTGAGACACGAGAAGACGTCCTGGTCTTTACCGGTCATCCACTTCGCGACGATCTGGAGGTGACGGGGCTGGTGACGGCGAGCCTCTGGGTCACGACTTCGGCCATGACCTGTGACTGGACGGCCAAGCTGTGCKAGGTCGATTCGGATGGAAAAAGCGTCGGCATTGTCGATGGGATCCTGCGATGGAACCGAAGCGAAGCGAGCGACGAACCTCAGGAGATCTCCATCCGCCTCGGACATATGAGCCGCTTGCTGAAGAAGGGGCATCGGCTACGGCTGCAGATCGCCTCCTCGAACTTCCCGCGTTTCGATCGCAATCCGCAGTCTGGCATCGCTTCCACTCTTGCGAGGCAATCGGATTTCGCGACGGCCGAGCAGCGCATCTTTTCCGGGACCTCCTATCCAAGCCGGCTCGTCCTGCCGGTCGTGACCGCAGCCTATCCGATAGCGGCATCACTGGCCGGGTTGGGCGACGCAGGCGGCGGTCGATCGGCTATTCGAAGAGAATGAGGCTTGCCGGAGTTGGCGGCATCGGTTTGACCATGACGCCGGCAAGGCCAGCCAGTCTTGCCATTTCGGTCAGCTCACTTTGCGTATAGGCTTGGCCCGCCGGCGTGCCGACAAGCATCTCCCAAGAGAACGCCGCGGGAAAAGGCGGCGACACGCCGTCTTCGTTCGGCACGAAATCGACCGCAACGATCCGACCATCCTCTGCCAGGCTCGAGATGATCTTTCGTAACAGTTGGGCACATGTCGGCAAATCGAAGTGGTGCAAAAAATTCGGAAGTAGGACGAGATCATAACCCGCGCCCCATTCCACATCGAAGGCGCTGCCGGCGATCGTCCGGTACCGGTCAGCCACACCGGCTTTTTTCGCATTCTGCCGCGACAGCTCCAACACCGCAGCCCAGTCGACGGCGACGATCTCCGCCGATGGAAAGGCCTTCGCAATTTCGATCCCGAAAACGCCTGGACCTGCAGCGATGTCCAAAACCTTTTTGGGAGGGCTCGGCCAGCCGGAGATTTCGCCAGCCAGTATTTTGGCGCTGAGCCCGGTAAACGAGCCCATGCCGCGCGCAAACTTCACCCAAACGGAGTTATCTGGGGACATGTTCGCAAGCCCGGCCGAACCACCGTTTCGCACGGCGGCGGCCGGATCGCGCAGAAAATTATCCAGTATTTCGGGTGCAGCGACGAACTCGACGGCAGAGCCCATATAGGCCGGCGAATTGCGATCGAGGAACATTCTGGTCGAGGGCGTCATTCGGTACTGTCCGCTCTCCTTCGTCAGGAAACCATGTACCACGAGGTAGTCGCACAGGATACGCACCCCACGCTCCGAGGCGCTTGTTGCCGATGCCAGCAATGCTGCCGTTTTGCCCTCGCCGATATGAGTAAAGAGATCGAGCTCGATGGCCGCCCTGATCGCTGCAGTCTTTCGGCATGCAAATAGTGCGTCGACTACGAGTTCGGGCGACACTACGCCGGCATGGGCGTCTTCGACGATTGTTTCCATGGGATCCCCCAGAGCCTCGACGATCTTGCCTGGCAGCGCCAGCCGCAGAAATTATGCGTATATCCGCACATTCTACAATACATACCACGCTAACCCTATCGGGTGATCGCGCCAGCTGTCCTGCCGGCCCGCCAACGTTAGAGCACCCACAGGGCGACGCCGACGTCCGACTGCTGAGGATGATATTCAAAGGACGAAAAGGCCTTCGGCGGCCGGTAGCTTCGCGGCGCGGCAACCGCCATATCGAAATCGTTGAAATCGCAGCAAAGCCTGCTATGTTCTCTTTTTGTTTCGGCATAATAATATAAATGCCTTTCCGATCGCTGAAGCCGCCATGAACGACATGAGTTCATCACCCGTCCGAAAAATCGTGCATGTCGACATGGACGCGTTTTATGCGTCGGTTGAGCAACGCGATAACCCGGAATTGCGTGGCAAACCGATTGCCGTCGGTGGATCGGCCGCCCGCGGCGTGGTGGCGGCGGCGAGCTACGAAGCGCGCAAATTCGGTGTTCACTCGGCGATGCCCTCGGTAACCGCCAAGCGCAAATGCCCGGATCTGATTTTCGTGCCGCCGCGTTTTGACATCTACAAGGCAGTGTCCCAACAGATCCGTGAGATTTTTGCGGAATACACGCCGTTGATCGAGCCGCTATCCCTCGACGAGGCCTACCTCGACGTCACCGAAAATCTCAAGGGCATGGAGATCGCCAGCGAGATTGCACTGGAGATCCGTGCAAAGATCAAGCAGGTCACCGGCCTCAACGCGTCGGCCGGGATTTCCTACAACAAGTTCCTGGCCAAGATGGCGAGCGACCTTAACAAGCCTAATGGTCAGGCCGTCATCACGCCCAAGAACGGGCCAGCATTTGTCGAGGCCCTCCGGATCAATAAATTCCATGGCGTGGGGCCAGCCACCGCCGAGCGTATGCGGAAATACGGGATCGAGACCGGCGCCGATCTTAAATCGAAATCGCTTGCTTTCCTGCAGGAGCATTTCGGGAAGTCAGGACCATATTTTTATGGCATTGCCCGCGGCATCGACGAGCGACAGGTCAAGCCCGATCGGATCAGAAAATCCGTCGGTGCCGAGGACACCTTTATCGAAGACATCATCGATCTCGATCTTGCCAACGCAGAACTGAGGCCGCTTGCCGAAAAGGTCTGGCGCTACTGCGAGGCGCAGGGCATCGGCGGCAAGACGGTGACCGTGAAAATCAAATATTCGGACTTCACCCAGGCAACGCGCAGTCGAACGGAGGCAGTCCCGTTCGCCAACGTGGCTGAAATCCTCGACGCATCATCAGCACTTCTTGCGACCGTCTATCCGTTCAAGCGCCCTGTGCGCCTGCTCGGCGTGACGCTTTCTTCGCTGACAGGCGCAGGAGCCGGCAATACGCACCAGCAGGCCCAGCTTGATCTCGAATTGTAACGGACGAATATCCGCCAKCTTATTTGGATCCGAACCCGGATACGCATCGCGCCGATTGCAGCCATGTCATTTAGGGTGCACCGCAGGATCGGTACGCCGCGGGCGAAKGCCAATGGCAACCATGCTGTAATGCCCTAGCACGATGAACGAACCTAGGATCGACCCCAGGTGGATGAAGAAGCCAACCGCGTCCTCGTTGAAATCCCAGAATTGCATGGTTGGAAGGTTGAGCAACCGCGGCCATATCCCGAGTTCGAAAGAACTGTGCACGCCATGCACGGCAATGCCGACGGACGCAAGCCTGAGCGCCAGAGTGCGTGTGGCATTCTTCCCTGAGATGCCCAGGATGGCGCGCGCCACGTTCATGACGATCGACCAGTGCAGTCCCAGGTGAAGGGCTACGACGACCAGCGACCAGTAAGCCGCGAGAATATGGATTTCGCGGGCGGTCGCGCCGCCGACGGCAACCTGCCTGAACAGCGATTGGGAAACGAGCACACTGGTGCTCATGAGAGCGACCATGGAAACCAGGAGCGTCAGATTGAGAACCACCGTGATCCATGGCCGTGACGCGCGCCTCGTCTTCGGTAGCCTGCCCCACCAATGGCGGTTGAAGACGTTGTGAAGGAAAAGCAGAGCAAACATGACTGTTCCGACAAGTTCGTGCGTGCGGTTGTCKAGCCACCAGTAGGCCATCGCCACCACGAAGAACCCGACTGCCACAAAATCCAGAACGAGCCGGGTCTGGAACACCGGACTCATTCGAACACCTTGCCGTCGAAGGCACCGAGCGCGTCGAAGGTATAGAGGAAACTGCTGTCGGATCGCGACGAATGGCAGGACTGACAGCGGGCGGTGTTCTCGTCCATGTTCACCGACTTGTCGGCCCAGAACCACTGGAACTGCCAGTCGTCCGTCTGACGGTCTTCGTCGTAGTCCTTCCCCCAGTCTTTGCCCTTCTGCATGACAAAGTAGCGGTAGACCTTGCCGTCACGGTAGTCGACAAGCACGAAATGGGTACCATCGGGAATGGGCTGCCCCTTCCTGGCCGCCTCGAGCGCATCAGGGGTAGTCATGATGTGTTCGGTCACGTCACCGCGACGAACCGTGGTGTAGTGGACGAGAGCCCCGAGATCAGGCGGGAACTGGACGCGGTTCTCCTCGGCGCGGACCGGATATCCGGTGAGCGTCACCAATATCGCCGCGGCCAAGGCAATGCTCTTTCTTAGGATCTTCATTCTGCAAGTCTTCCCTGACGATGCGAAGAGGTCAGGGTACGCGATGGTGCGCCGCAGCATGAGCCGATCAAACTTGATTGGCCCTATTAGGCAGGCTTATCAATCGCGGAAAGTTGATAAGCCTTGACGATCTAACCCCTGGCCCGCTGTCTGAGCGCTTCGACGAAGACCGAGAAGGCGGGCGAGGCATGTCTCCGGTTTGGATAGTAGAGATGGTAACCGGGAAACGGCTCGCACCACGCGTCCAGAACCCGCTCAAGTCGTCCTTCCGCCACGTGGGAGGCAACCTGGTCCTCCGGAAGGTATGCGAGACCTAGGCCGGACAGCACAGCATCCAGGCGCATTGCCAGGTTGTTGAAGACGAGCTGTCCGTCCACGCGCACCTTGATCTCCCTGCCGTCACGCTCGAATTCCCATGGGAATATGCCGCCCCTCGTCGGAAGACGCATGTTGATGCAGTTGTGCCCGGTCAGGTCCTGAGGCGTCTCCGGGCGTCCACGCCGCTCGAAGTATCCGGGCGTGCCCACAACTGCCATGCGCATGTCGCCGCTCACCCKCACCGCGATCATGTCCTTGGCCACCTGCTCGCCAAGCCGGATGCCTGCGTCGTAGCGCTCCGCAACGATATCGGTCAAACCGTAGTCGACGATCACCTCGACGTTGATCTCTGGATAGTCGACGGCCAACTGGCGGATCGCAGGCGCGAGGACCAAGACGGCCGGATGTTCCCCCGCGGTGATGCGGATGTTGCCCGAGGGCCTGTCCTTCAGCTCACTAAGCGCGCTCAGTTCCAGTTCGATTTCCTCGAAACGCGGGCCGACCGTCTGGAGGAGCCGTTCCCCGGCCTCGGTCGGGGACACGCTGCGTGTCGTCCTTGTGAGAAGCCTTATGCCCAGACGCCCCTCGAGAGCGCGGACGGTCTGGCTCAGCGCCGACTGGGAGACGCCGAGCTTGGCCGCCGCCTTGGTGAAGCTCTGCTCCCGAGCAACCGTGAGGAAGGCAACGAGGTCGTTGAAATTCTCATGCGCCATTCATAAGCTCCACTAATAGGTTCATGCCGATTATAGCTGCTAATCTAATCCAGGCGCGAGCGCTAGATTCCGGATCAATGAAAACAGGCGGTCGACTGCCGCCGTATCATCGGAACCCAGCATGACAAACCATTCCGGGACACAGAGCGGCTCCAGCAAAACCGCCATCCTCGCCATCATCCTCGTGAGCTACGTCATGATCGTTCTCGACATCTCGATCGTGCTCACCGGCCTTCCGAAAATCCATTCCGAGCTCGCATTCACCGACACCGGACTGTCTTGGGTGTCGACCGCCTACACGCTCGCGTTCGGTGGTTTTCTGCTTCTCGGCGCACGGGCGGGCGACATCGTCGGTCGGCGGCGGATGCTGCTGGTCGGTCTCGCGGTGTTCTCGCTAGCGTCGCTCGTCATCGGCATCGCGCAGACTCCGGCGGTGATGATCGCCGCACGCGGCGTTCAGGGGCTTGGGTCGGCAATCCTCGCACCTTCGACGCTCGCGCTGCTCCAGACGAATTTCGAACCCGGGCCGGAACGCACAAGAGCCGTATCGTACTACGCTGCCGCGGCGGGCGTCTCGGCTGCCCTCGGACTGGTCGTGGGGGATTGCTTGCGGACTGGCTTTCTTGGCGCGTCGGGTTTTTCGTCAACCTGCCGATCGGCCTTGGAATGATCGTCGCCGCCCTGCTCTATATCAGTGAAACCGAGCGGGCCACCGCCCGCTTCGATCTGGCTGGAGCGGCGGCGTCGACCGTCGGCATGATCTCCCTCGTCTACGGCGTGATCCGGTCCGCTTCGACCGGATGGGCGGACATCCCCACGATCACAGCCGTCGTATTCGGCGTCGTCATGCTCGCGCTGTTCGCCGTCATCGAATCCCAGGCCTCCCAGCCGATCATGCCGCTCAAGCTCTTTGCCGACCGGGAACGGGCAGCCGCCTATGCGGGACGGGCGCTCTTCCTCGGAGCGAATGTCGGCTTCTATTTCTTCGTCGCGCAGTTCCTTCAAAGCGTCATGGGGCTCAGCCCGGCGGCGGCGGGAGTGGCTTTCCTGCCGACGACCGTCGTGAACTTCCTCGCCGCCATGGCCGCCCCTGCCCTGATCGGCAGGTTCGGTTCGGCACGGGTCCTGACGGCGAGCATTGGCTGCGGACTGGTCGGAATGGGGTGGCTCAGCTTCGCCATCGAGGGTTCGTCCGTCGCTGCGTTGATCGTCCCCATGATGCTGATCGGTGCTGGACAGGGCGGCGCACTCGGACCGCTGACCGCGTCTGGCATCGCACGGGTCCCGCCCGACAAGGCCGGAGCCGCGTCCGGTGTCGTCAATGTCGCCCATCAACTTGGGAGCTCCCTGGGTCTGGGCGCTCTCGTGGCCTTCTCCGTCGTCGGCACGGATGGGCTTTCCGGGACCGCCCTTCTCGCCCACCGCGCTGCGATGGCGTTGGAGGCGGGCACGGCGTTCATCGCGATCACGCTGGTGCTTGTCCTTGCTTTCATCATGCGGGGGCCTCCCCGCTCTGCCGCGATTAGTGCGAGGACGGCTTGAGGCTGCGGAGGATGAAGCTCATTCGCCGTGCTTATCAAGTCATGCGCATATCCGTCCCTATTCAGACAATCACAGCCTCGCCACATGGAGGCGGGGCAATCGAAGGAGCAAGACGATGAAAACCAGAACTATCGGCGGCCTCGCAGTCTCGGCGCTCGGGCTGGGCTGCATGAGCATGAGCTCGGCCTACGGCCCGCCCGCGGACAAGCAGGAGATGATCAAACTGATCCGCGCCGCCTTCGATCGCGGCGTGACGTTCTTCGACACCGCCGAAGCTTACGGGCCGTTCGCGAACGAGGAACTGGTGGGCGAGGCCCTGCAGCCGATCCGCGATCATGTGGTGATCGGCACCAAGTTCGGCTTCAACATCGACCAGAAGACGGGCGCGCGGACGGGCGGCACGAACAGCCGTCCCGAACACATCCGTCTCGTCGCCGAGAACTCGCTGCGCCGTCTGAGGACCGACGTCATCGACATCTTCTACCAGCACCGCGTCGACCCGGCCGTCCCGATCGAAGACGTCGCGGGCGTGCTCAAGGAACTGATCGCCGAAGGCAAGCTCAGGCACTACGGACTGTCCGAACCCGGTGTCGCGACGCTAAGGCGCGCCCACGCCATCCACCCGGTGGCGGCGGTCCAGAACGAGTATTCGCTATTCTACCGCGGAGCCGAAGCCGAGATGCTTCCCACCGTGGAGGAACTGGGGATCGGCTTCGTGCCGTTCAGTCCGCTCGGCGCGGGTTTCCTCACTGGCAAGATCGACGAGAACACCAAGTTCGACGAGACGGACTTCCGCAACCACGTTCCGCGCTTCTCCTCGGAAGCCCGTAAGGCGAACATGGCCCTTGTCGACGTCGTCAAAAACGTGGCCGAGCGAAAGGGAGCGACGCCGGCTMAGGTCGCGCTCGCATGGCTCTTGGCGCAGAAGCCCTGGATCGTCCCGATCCCCGGGACCACCAAGCTCCACCGCGTGGAGGAAAACCTCGGAGCTGCCGACCTGGAGTTGACGGCGGCGGACCTCGCTGAAATCGACGTCATGGCGTCGAAGATCGAGATCAAGGGGGAGCGCCTTCCTGAGGCGGCCTTGAAGATGACGGGCCTCTGACCGGCGGCAGCCCACAGAGCATACGGTTCTAAAATCATCGCCGGGCGACAGCTGTCGCCCGCGGTGGAAGAATTTTGCCGATTTCGAACAAGGAGACTGGAAAATGGAAGAGAGACCGAAGTTCAAACTCAGTCGCCGTGGCCTTCTGATGACGGCCGGAGTGCTCGCGGCAGTTCCGCATGTGAGCGTCGCAAATGCGCAGACGTCCGCCAACGCCGCATCGTCGGCGACCACCACTGGCCGGCCGCATGCGATGCCCTCGCGAAAACTCGGGACGTTGGAAGTCTCCGCCGTCGGCATCGGGGTTCAGAACATGAGCCGGACATATCAGACCACCGTTCCGAGCCGTCCGGAGATGATCAACATCATCCGCACGGCCTTCGATAACGGCGTCACCTTCTACGACGCCGCGGAGGCCTACGGCCCGCACGAAGTCGAGCGGATACTGGGCGAGGGCGTCACGCCGTTCCGCGACAAGGTGGCGATCACCTCGAAATTCGGATGGAACATCGATCTTGAAACCGGCGAGCGTCGGCCGGGCCTCAACAGTCGACCGGACCACATCAAGCTCGCCGTCGAAGGCATGCTCAAGCGCCTCAGGACCGACCGCATCGATCTCCTTTACCAGCACCGCGTCGACCCGGAGGTACCTATCGAAGATGTTGCGGGTGCTCTGAAGGAACTGATGGACCAGGGCAAGGTGCTGCACTGGGGTCTTTCGGAAATGGGGCTTGCGACACTGCGCCGTGCCCACGCCGCGCTCCCGGTCACCGCCGTGCAGAGCGAATACTCGATGCTCTGGCACGGACCTGAGGAGAAGGTGCTGTCGCTTTGCGAGGAACTCGGCATCGGCTTTGTTCCCTGGAGCCCGCTTGGGGTCGGTTTCCTGACTGGAGCGATCGACCGGCGCACGCGTTTCGCCGAGGGCGACATCCGGGCCGTGGAGTCGCGGTTCTCTCCCGAAAACCTGCCCCATAATCTCAAGCTCGTCGAACTCGTGCGCGGCTGGGCGGAACGCAAGCAGGCCACCCCGGCGCAGATCGCCCTCGCATGGCTGATGGCCCAGAAGCCCTGGATCGTGCCGATCCCGGGAAGCACGCAGATGCCGCATATGCTGGAAAACATCGGTGCCGCGGCCGTCACCTTCTCAGGCTCCGAAATCGCAGAGCTGAACGCCGCAGTGTCGGCGATCGAGGTGAAAGGCGCACGGCTGCCGGACGCAGTGTTGCAATATTCCGGCGTTGAAGCGCCAGCCAAGTCGTAGCGAACGCCAACCATCGGCTGCCGGAGCATGCGTTCGGCAGCCGACAATGTCTCGAACGTGAGGTCCATGATGAACAATGACCTGTCCCGGCGTGCCGTGCTGTTCGCACCCGCGTTGCTGTCTGTCGCCAGCGCGGCGTCGGCTGTGGAAACCAAAACGGACGACGTTCGGATAGCGCCGTCCAAAATCCTTGTGGCCTATTTCACTCGCTCGGGAAACACGCGGGTAATCGCCGGCACGCTCAGTCGGGATCTAGATGCGGATCTGTTCGAGATTCGGACGGCCCGTCCGTATCCCGACGACTACGAAGAGACGGTCGAGCAAGCGCGCAAGGAGCGCGACAACGGCGTCGAGCCGCCCCTTCTCGATAAGGTGCGGAATATCCGGGATTACGATACGGTATATCTCGGCTTTCCGATCTGGGGCGAGACAGCCCCGTCCGCCATCCGCTCCTTCCTCAGGACACACGATCTGTCCGGCAAGACCCTGCGTCCGTTCATCACCCACGGCGGCTACGGCGTCGGTTCGAGCCCCGTGGTCCTGGCCAGCCATGCCAAGGAGACACGCATCGAGGCACCATTCGTGATGGAGGCAGACCAGGAAAGACGGACGCTGGAACAGGTCAGGATATGGTTGTCGCTTGTCGCCCGATGATTGGGTACTCGCCTGCGTCATATCACGGATCAATCACTCGTCCGCAAAGGGCCGCTACGACATGCTCTACAATGGGACAGTTTTAATCGTTACGATCCCGAAAGGATTGAACTTAAAACTATCCTCGCCATACCTCCCATCGTCAGACAAGCTGTATTTGTCGCGTGCAATGGTCTCCAGGACGCCATTTTCAGTCATCTTGGTGGCAATGGCATCGATGAAGTCGGCAATTTCGATCTGATCGCCGTTTGTATATATTTTGGGGTTAGGGAGTTTCACATCGTCTATTATCACATCGGGCAAGCCGACCAGGTGAAAACCAACGGTTTCCATGCTTTCACCGGCAGTCGGATCACCAATGGGACGGCGGGCGAAAGCGAGGCGACAGGTCCATGCAAGCGCCAGGGTATCGTTCGATATCGTTGCTTCGTGAGCTTGATCGGCGAGTTCCTTCCATCGATCTATCCCGTGTGCAACCCCGGCACTCTCACCCTTGGCGGCAAGCGCACCACCATCCAGCATGAATTGCACGAAGCGCAATGCAATAGCAGATATCGCAACGGTCTCTTCCGCCACCACATGCGGCCCCAGAACATACAAGACTGACCCATGCTCTGAGACGGCTCTTTCATCCGCCTCGTTAAAAGCGTTCTCTGCCACGCGATCCCAGCAGACGGCGAAGGATTGTTTCATGCGATCGTCCGCGTTGTCCACGGAATAGCTTTCATCGATCGAAAAACCCTCAGCGAATTGGCTGATGGCCGTTTCAGCGGTTTTTCTCAGCGACGCAAGGCCATTCTTGTCACCGAGAAAGCAGATCACATGACGAGGCATCACCGTAGACCGGGTGGGTGCGGTGGCTGGATTTTTGCCGAAGCCAGCAGACAACGCCGGCCACGCAAAAAGCGCGCTTCCAAGCAGCGCGAACAAATTCCGACGCTTTGGGTTCATCCGAATTTCCATGATTTTCGCAGGATATGACGACGTGAATAGAAACTGTTGGAGGCTCTGGTTCGCCGCACGATAACGCTTATAGCTCTAGGCGGAAACCGCAAGCGCCCACCAATATTGGTGCTTGGTATGACAATGGGACCTTTACCGTAACCTCACTCAAGCGTCTTTGGGGATGGTGCCCTTGATGAACCTTTGGCACGTCATTTCCAGGGTCGACAATGCCGGAGACAATATGACTACCGGGGACACCAGCTTCGACGCGCTGAAGGCTCCGCGAGCACGCGCCGTTCGCACTATTTCTCTTTAACGACCCGGTTCGTGAAGTGGGCGTTTCCGAGGCCGGTGCCAATCGTGAGCACCGCCCATCGCGAAACGTCTTTCACTTGGGGCAGCTGAGAAAGTCCCTGCAAGACGGCGTCATTATGCATCATTATGAAAGTGTCATGGCCGCCGATGTGCGGTATTGCCTTTTTGAGCTCAAAGGGAAGGTTGAAATGATCGCTTTCCCAATTTCCACTCGGCAAATTCTGGCCTCCCCGAATGATTGATCCGTCGGCTTCGACAACTCCGGGACAGCCGATACCGATCAGCGGCGCTAGCCCTAGACGAGCCGACTTCGCCTTTCCTATGAGTTCGTCGAGCATGGAGGCAAGCCTGGAGATGGTTGCGGTACGGCTTGGCTCATCGTCTGCGTGGCGCCAGAGAATCGACTCCACGACACGTGTCTCGTCAAGGTTCAGGCTTTTCCCCTTGCCGAACTCGACGATGCCCGCTCGCACGTTGGTGCCACCGATATCGACGGCCAAGATTGCTTCATGGCCATTGAGCATCCAGTCTGGCATGAGATGGACTGCGCCTATCAATCCGGCTTCGTCGGGATGATGGACGATCGGTAGCAGCTTGACATCCAGACCAGCAGCTGTGAGCAGGAGCTGTGTCCTGGCGATCGCCAGCTCGCCGGCACGCCCCTGCCTGAACCCGCCGCCGATGACAATTTTCTCGGTTTTCAACCAGATGCGCGTTTTGAGAAATTTCCCGATCACGCCTGCAAAATCCTGAGCGAAGCCTTCGATTGCGCCCATGATGACGGCTGCTGCCTCGACATCATCACCGCGCAGCAGCGCGTTGATTTTCTTTCTGGAGATATCTTTCGCCGGCGTCTTATTAAGCGGATCCTTCCCGTGTGCAGGCAGAAGTTTCCGGAGCTCGTCGACTTTCAGGGAGAAGGTCGTTTTATTGGCGTCGTCACCGAGAAAGCCGTTCTTGCCACGCAATTTGCTGCTGTATTCATCAATGATGACAGCGGGGAGTTCTGCAGCACCATGGGCCAGGGGAACCGCCCGAGCTTGCTTTTCCGATTTGGCTTTTGCCATCGATAACCTCGACGTCTGGGAAACCCAAGGATGGGACAGGGTAACGCGGGGTCATTGGTAGAGGTTCCCTGAACAACGAGCCGATCCTTGCCAAGACCTCTCGGCCGCGGCCGATCGAAGAAGCCATGATCGGGAACCGTAGGCCCTGCCAGGAATTCCTGCTAACGCAAGAGACAA
Source organism: Rhizobium sp. 05L429 (assembly GCF_056397645.1). Lineage (NCBI taxonomy): Bacteria > Pseudomonadati > Pseudomonadota > Alphaproteobacteria > Hyphomicrobiales > Rhizobiaceae > Rhizobium > Rhizobium sp. 05L429. The sequence goes on from NZ_JBFTNV010000017.1 coordinate 114,791, forward strand.
TGGAGTGGAAAACGATGACACAAGGCGACGTTGACAAAGGCGCAAGCCATTTCCTATCTTTGACATCGCTCTTTGATGATCGAGGCGCGGCTGAAGAGGCCGCCGAACGGCTGAAGGCGGCTGGCATTCCACGAGGGAGCATCAGCCTGATCACAGATGTGCAGGCCCCGACAAAAAAGCCGGACGATCAAAACAGCCTTTGGGACAAACTCGAAAATTTCCTGTTCCCGCAAGCTGACCATGCGGCTTACAGGGAGGGCATTCGGCGAGGCGGCCATCTGCTCGCGATATCCGGCCTGTCGCCTGACCGTCACGACCTGGCGTTCAACATCCTCGATGACGCGGGAGCTGTCGATCTGGATCAACGCATCGAAACCTGGCGTTCCGAAGGCTGGAGCGATTCCCAAGACTTTCTGGACGAACTGCAAGCCCCACCCGCTATCATCGATGGCGATGTTGCAGCCTCGCTCATTGACAAAGGACGAGGCGAGGAGGTGGTTCCGGTGATCACCGAGAAACTCAAATTCGGGGAGAAGACTGATAAAAGCCGCCCCCGCGTTCGCGTTTACACTGTTGAATACGCATTGAAGAGCCCCGACGACGAAGCAGGCCCTCGTTCGCAGTGAAATGCTTCGCCTGGTCTAGCCCTCACGGCGGGTTTCGCCCTTGCGAGGCGCCAAGGTCAGCCGCGGACAGCGAGCCGACGTCCGGCTGTGAGACCTGGAAGCATCGTCCGGTCGGGTTCGGGAGGCCAGGCTCGGGTACGAGATCGGGCCCGGGCGGGTTATCGAGTGGCGGTACGAAAGGCGGCGGCACGATCGGTTCGAGCCGGGCAAATATCGCGGCCGATGAAAATCAATTTCATCAACTCGCATTCAGCCCCGTTTTCGGTTGACGGGCTCTGATTTTTGTCCCAACTTGAAGAAAATAAATTACGAAACTGGGAACATCACTAGCATGAAAGTGGGAATCATAGGGCTGGGATTCCGGCTTGGCTATCTTGGCTATGTCTTCAAGGCTATCGACAGCAGCTTCGAGATCGTCGGTTATGTCGATCCGGATCCCGCGGGGCTTCCCGAACTGACGGAAAAGGGCGTCTCTGTCGGCAGGGCCTATGGTTCGCCGCAAGAGCTTCTCGGCTCCGAAAAGCTTGATCTCCTGATGATCGGCTCTCCCAACCATTTGCATCTCGATCATATCCGTCTCGGTCTGGAGGCTGGCCTCAAGGTCTTCTGCGAAAAGCCGATCGTGACGACGATTGCCGAGAGCATCGAACTTGCCCATCTGATGGCAAAGTTCGGCCATGAGCGGCTGATGGTCGGCCTCGTGCTGCGCTACTCTCCCCTTTACAAGGATCTGCGCGCCGTCCAGGCCGAAGGCAAGCTTGGCCATATCGTGTCCATCGAAGCCTCCGAACATATCGAACCCTATCACGGCGCCTTCTTCATGCGCGACTGGCGTCGCTACGAGCGTTACTCCGGCAGTTTCATGCTGGAAAAGTGCTGCCACGACCTCGACCTTTATAATGGCGTGATCGGCGCCCGCCCCGAACGCGTCGCAAGCTTCGGCGGCCGCAAGAGCTTCATTCCCGCAAACGACCCGGCGCGCGAAGGCATCAACGATCTGGAACTCTTCCACCGCAAGCCGAGCGGTTGGATGGGCTCGGACAAGGTCTTCGACAGCGACGCCGACATCATCGACTACCAGGTGGCGATCGTCGAATATGCCAATGGCGTCGGCATGAATTTCCACACCAATCTGAACGTTCCCGACCAGTTCCGCCGCTTCGCCATCATGGGCTCGCGCGGCATGGCAGAGGGCGACTTCGTCCGCGGTTATCTCGACGTCCACGAGCAGCTGACCGGCAACAAGATCGTCGAGAACAAATATGCTGCGACCGAGCTGTCGCAGCATTACGGCGCCGACGAGCAGATGGCAGCCGATATTCTGCAAAGCGTGCGCACCGGCTCGGAACTCCCGGTCTCGACCCTGAACGCATTGGAGGCCGGCATTCTCGCCCTCGCCATGGACGAGGCAAGGATGAAAAAGACGGTCGTCGATCTGCGTCCCATATGGGACCGCTTCGACGAGGCGCTCCACGCAAGGGCGGCTTGAGGAGGCAAGAAGATGGGTGTTCAACGCAGCACGGTCATCTTCGCCTGGCTCCTTCTTTTTCCGGCCGTCCTCTACGTCACGGTGATCGTCGCCTATCCGCTACTCGACACCTTCATCCTGTCGTTCACTGACGCGTCGCTGAAGAAGACCACCAACTGGGTGGGCTGGGTCAACTACGGCAAGATCTTCAATTCGACCTTCGCCGAGGTCATCATCCGGACCTTCATCTGGACGTTTTTCTCGGTCTCGATCAAGATGATCATCGGCATCTTCGGCGCCACGATGCTGAACTCCGCAGTGCCCGGCCGCGCGCTCTTTCGCGTGCTGACCATGCCGCCATGGATCGTTCCGATGGCAATCGGCATCTTCATGTGGGGCTGGATGTATAACGGCCAGTTCGGGATGATTTCCGGCATGCTTCAGCGTTTCGGCCTCGCCTCCGGCCCTGTCGCCTTCCTTGCTGAAGGATCGACTGCCTTCTGGGCAACGATCATCACCGATGTATGGATCGGCGTTCCGATGGTCACGCTCTATATGCTGGCCGCCATGCAGGCGATCCCGCAGGATCTCTACGAGGCAGCCTGGACGGATGGCGCCGGACGTTTCTATCGTTTCCGCCGCATCACTCTGCCGCTGATCGTGCCCTCCATGATCACCATGTCGATGCTGTCGCTGATCTCCACCTTCAACTCCTTCGACATTATCCGGATCCTGACACGGGGCGGCCCGAGCGGCGAGACCACAACGATGATCATCGATACCTATCGCACCGCGATCGGTTCGAACAAATATGGCGAAGGCGCAGCGCGCGCGGTACTGATCTGCATCTTCCTGTCGATCTTCTGCGTCTGCTATTTCCGCATTACCAGCCGCCTTTCTTCCGGAGACAAGCGATGAAGACACCCCATCTGCTGATCAATCGGTACAAATGGTATGAAGTCATCGGCATCTATGCCGGTATCCTGGTGTTCCTCACTTTCGTTCTCGCCCCCTTCGTCGAGGGGTTTCTCGTCTCACTGAAGCCTCTGAGCCAGCTGTTTTCCTCCCCCTACCGGTTCATTCCCGAAAACGGCTCGTTTGAGGCCTACCGGACGATGTGGGTCAGCGTACCGGGCTTTGGGCGCTATATTTTCAATTCCTTCTTCATCTCGACCGTCGTCACTACCGCTGTGCTGATCCTCGTCGTTCCGGCCTCCTACGCCTTCGCGCGCTTCGAGTTCAAAGGCGCCGGGCTGCTGCTTGGGGCGTTCCTGGCTGTCAACATGTTTTCGGGCGCCGTGTTGCTCATTCCGCTCTTCCGGCTGATGCGCTCGTTCGGGCTGTTGAATACCTATTTCGCCATCATGGTCCCCGGCATCGCCTTCCTGATCCCCTCGGCGATCTGGCTACTGCGCACCTATATGATGCGTATTCCGAGGGAATTGGATGAAGCGGCCTTCGTCGACGGCGCCAGCCATTTCTACACGCTGCGGCGCGTCATCCTGCCGATCGCCATGCCCGGCATTACAGTGGTGGCGATCACCACCTTCATCGGATCCTACGCCCAGCAGTTCATCTACGCTCTGACCTTCAATTCCAAGACCGAATTCGCGCCGCTGCCAGTCGGGCTCTTCGCCTATTTCGGTCGTCAGGAAGTCGTTTGGAATGAGCTGATGGCGGCAAGTTTCGTTGGCATCGCGCCAGCGATGATCGTGATTTTCTTCCTTCAACGGTATCTCGTCAGCGGCCTGACCGCTGGCGCGGTGAAACAGTAAGACAAAACTAGAACCACCAGAGAAAACGGGAGCTAAAAAGTGACAATCCAATTCAAGACCGGGCTCATGGCCCTCGCCCTGCTCGGTTCCACCGCGCTCGGTACCATGACTGCTCATGCCGCTGACCAGGAAATCAGCTGGATCTATTGCGGMGACAAGATCGACCCCATCCATGAGAAGTACATCAAGGAATGGGAAGGCAAGAATCCCGGCTGGAAGGTCACGCCGGAAGTTGTCGGCTGGGAACAGTGCCAGGACAAGGCGACGACGCTTGCTGCAGCAGGCACGCCGGTCGGCATGGCCTATGTGGGCTCGCGTACGCTCAAGGAATTCGCCCAGAACGAGTTGATCGTTCCGGTGCCGATGACCGACGAAGAGAAGAAGAGCTATTATCCCAACATCGTCGATACCGTCACCTTTAACGATACGCAGTGGGGCGTGCCGGTCGCATTCTCGACCAAGGCCCTCTACTGGAACAAGGATCTCTTCAAGCAGGCCGGKCTCGACCCGGAAACGCCGCCGAAGACCTGGGCTGAAGAAATCGCCGATGCCAAGGCCATCAAGGAAAAGACCGGTATCGCAGGCTACGGCCTTCCGGCCAAGACTTTCGACAACACCATGCACCAGTTCATGCATTGGGTTTACACCAATAACGGCAAGGTCATCGATGGCGACAAGATCGTTATGGACAGCCCGGAAGTGCTGGCTGCCCTGCAGGCCTACAAGGACATCATGCCCTACTCCGTCGAAGGCGCAACCGCCTACGAACAGAATGAAATCCGCGCCATCTTCCTCGACGGCAAGGTCGGCATGATACAGGCAGGTTCGGGCGCTGCTGCCCGCCTCAAGGACACCAAGATCAACTGGGGCGTCGCGCCGCTGCCGCTCGGCCCTTCGGCCAAGGGTGAAGGCACGCTGCTGATCACCGACAGCCTGGCAGTATTCAAGGGCACGGGCGTCGAAGAAAAGGCGGCAGAATTCGCCAAGTACATCACCTCGCCGGGTCCTCAGGGTGAATACGAGCTCCAGGGCGGTGCTGGCCTGACCCCGCTGCGTCCGTCCGCCAAGGTCGACGAATTCGTCAAGGCCGACCCGTCGTGGAAGCCGTTCATCGACGGCATCGCCTTCGGTGGTCCCGAGCCGCTCTTCACCGACTACAAGGGCTTCCAGAACTCGATGATCGAGATGGTCCAGTCCGTCGTTACCGGCAAAGCCGAACCGGAGGTCGCTCTGAAGAAGGCTGCCGGGGAGATCGAAGCCTTCAAGTAAACCGACGTCGAGGATCGCAGGTCAAAGATCTGCGATCCTCACCGACCACCTCATGTTCGTTCAGGCCGGGACCGGAGACAGATTTTTGGGACAGCTTCAGCTCAGTAAGGTTCAAAAATTCTATGGCGACTACGAAGTTCTCAAAGGCGTCGAGCTCGACGTCCGGAACGGCGAGTTCGTCGTCTTCGTCGGGCCTTCCGGATGCGGCAAGTCTACCCTCCTACGCATGATCGCAGGTCTCGATGCGACGACCAAAGGCGACATCATCATCGATGGTGTGAGGGTCAACGACCTGCCGCCCGTCAAACGCGGCATCGCCATGGTCTTCCAGTCCTATGCGCTCTATCCGCATATGACCGTTTTCGAGAATATCGCCTTCCCGCTGCGCGTCGAGAAGATGGAGGAAGAAAGGCTGAGGGCCAAGGTCGAAAACGCCGCACGCATCCTGCATCTCGACACCAGACTGCAGCAGAAGCCCGGCATGCTGTCCGGCGGACAGCGCCAGCGCGTGGCGATCGGCCGGGCCATCGTTCGCGAGCCGAAGATTTTCCTGTTTGACGAACCGTTGTCCAATCTCGATGCCGCGCTTCGCGCCGACATGCGCATCGAACTCGCCAAACTGCACCGGCAGTTGAAAGCGACGATGATCTACGTGACCCATGACCAGGTTGAAGCCATGACGATGGCCGACCGCATCGTCGTGCTTGATGTCGGCAATATTTCGCAGACGGGTGCACCGCTCGAGCTTTACCACAAGCCGGCCAACCAGTTCGTTGCCGGCTTCATCGGCAATCCGAAAATGAATTTCCTGCCCGTCACCTGCACGTCTGCAAGCGAAACAGGCGTGACCGTGGAATATCTCGGCCAGACGGCGACCCTTCCGGTGACACCGCGCGACGGCATGATCGGCAAGGCGCTGACGCTCGGCATCCGGCCCGAACATATCCAGCTCGGTTCCGGCAACATTTCGCTGACGGTCACACCGAGCGTCATCGAGCGGCTTGGCGCAAACACGGTGGCCTACGCCGCGCTCGGCGGCGAAACGGAAAATTTCTGCGCGATGCTGCCCGGCAGTGTCGGCATCCGCGCCGACGCGCCGGTAGCCGTCGGCATCAACGCCGTCGATTGCCATCTCTTTGACGACAAGGGGATCGCTTTCGAACGCCGGGTCGAACTGACCGATATCGACATGAACCTACTTGCGCCGGCAACGGCCTGAACGGCCGATAAATGGCTACCAGACGAGCCCGCGCGCGACGACATCCTCGACGCGCGTGACGACGCCGTTGCGATGGAAGACCATCGTGTCGAACAGGTTGGAAACCACGCAGGTGTGGTTCGGAATGATGAAGAGCTTTTCGCCGATCTGCGGGCGGTCACCGCTGCAGGCCGACAGGTCGATGACGCCGTGCTCTTCCGAGAGGCTGGCAATCCTCGCCTCGGGATGGCCGACGACGAGGCCGAAATCGGCAAAGCCCTGAAGATCGGAGGTGAGCGCCTTTGAGCCCGCATCGATGACGGCGCGGTCGGCATTCGGGCGCGATACGACGGTCGCCACGACATGCATTGCACATTCGTCCTGCGTGCAATGCCCCATCCGGATCATCTGGCGGTCGTTGTAGATATAGGTTCCGGCCCGATGCTCCGTCGCCGACCTGACCAGATGTGCATCAAAAAGGCTCGGCGTGCCGCCATTGCTGACGATCAAGCAGGCAATGCCCTCGGCGGTCAGCTGTTTCAACGTCGCCTGGATGAAGGCTTCGACGGCCTCGGCAGACTGCGGCTTCGGATAGGTGAGAATACCGCCGAATGTCAACCCGCCGGCGGCGGCGATCCGCCTCGCGAGCGAAACCGCCTGCTCCGGCGTCTGGACGCCACAGCGTGCGCCGCCGGTATCGCATTCGACCAGAACAGTAAGCGGCTTGCGGCCGGAAAAATATGCGGAGAGACCATCGACCGTGATGTCGCTGTCGGCGACGACCTTGAGGCCGGAAATGCGATCATTGAGGGCGGCGAGCCGCTCGAGCTTCTGTGGCCMCAGAATATTGAAGGTGATCAGGATGTCCTCGAAACCGGCTTCGGCAAAAACCTCGGCTTCGCTCACCTTCTGGCAGTTGATGCCCTTGGCGCCGGCCGCGACCTGCGCCGCGGCAAGTGCCGGTATCTTGTGCGTCTTGATATGCGGGCGGAAATTCAGCCCGTGCTCGTCCATGTAGGACTGAACCCTTGATATGTTGGCAGCCAGCCTGTCTTCGTCGATGATCGGGCGCGGCGTCGAAAGATCCGCGATCCTGTCCCCAACCCTGGCGACGACGGCAAACCGGGTATCATGCATCTCAGGCGGCTCCGCGTTCGGTTCCATGAGGATCGGCCACGATCGGCCAGATGGTCTTCGGCGCCCGGCGATATTGGGTCGTCGCCGGATTGTTCGGATAGGGTGTCCCTGCCGAACAATACAGGATTTCGGCGGCAATCTTCGAGAAGGAGGCGAAGAAGTGGTTGGTCGATTTGATCACCAGGATCTTCTGCCTGGTCGGATCGATGCCCATCACCGAAAACAGACTCGGATCGAAGCTCTGCGCCCGGGTCGAATTGAGAATGATGTCGATGCCGTTCAAGACGATAAGGGCCGCATCGCCGAAAGGCGCGAGGCTTTCACCGAACCGCATCTCGGCATTCTTCACCAGCTTGACGATCTTGACCGTGCCGTCGACAGGATTGCCTGTCCCGGGTGCCGATTTCGCGCCGAAGCGCAGCGGAATTTCGGCCCCTTCGCCTGCGGCAAAGCAGATCTGCACGGCGATCGGATCCCAGATAGTGCCGATTGCGGCACTTGTTACGCCGCGGGCCAGAAGCTCCTCGAGAATGACGGTGGCGTCCCCGGCGGTACCGCCGCCCGGATTATCCCAGACATCGGCAATGACGACTGGCCAGGCTGTCGCAGCCATCGCCCGGGATACGGCTTCCTTCTCATCGATCTGCGGCACCATGAAGGTGCCGCGCTTGGAAAAGAGCGCCATGCCGAGTTCGCGTGCCAGAGCCGCACCCTTTTGCGGATTGTTGTCGGTGACGACAAGCAGCTTGGTGCCCATCTCCGGCACGTCGCCGACCATGAAACCATGGACGACGGAGATCGACAGGACTTCCGGATCTTCCTTCTCGATCCGCATGATCTTGTCGACGAAGGAGCGCATTGGATCGCGCGACGTCGGAAAGACATCGATCATCCGGCAATCGAACACCGAATTGACGGGCTTGACCCTGCCTTCCAGCGCATCGACGGCGATGCGCCAGAGGTCCTCGGCGCGATCGACGAAATCCGTATGCGGGAATTCCTTGAAATAGACGGCGAAATTCAGCGCCTCGATGCGTTTCCTGGTGAGATGGCTATGCGGGTCGAGTTCGGCGCAGATCAGGACATCAGGCCCGACGATGTCGCGCATGCGGGTCAGCAGGTCGCCTTCCGTGTCCTCGTATCCCGCTGCCACCATTGCCCCATGCAGGCCCATCACCACGGCATCGACAGGCATTGCGGCACGGAGCTGGTCGAGGATTTCGTCGCGCAGCCCTTCATAGGCCTCGCGGTTGACGAGACCGGCAGGGTCTGCCCAGGCCGCCGTACCCTCGATCAGCTGCCAGCCCTTTTCGGCGGTGACGCGACGGCCGACGGTGAGCGGCGCGGTGCAGAGTGTCGGCGTTTCCGGATGCTCGCCGGGCGGCGCATAGAGAGAGGCCTCGAAGGCGCGGCGATCCACGCAGATCGGGGAAAACGTATTGGTTTCGGTCGCCAGTGCTGCCGTAAAAATGCGCAAGTGAGTTGGCCTTGTTTCGTCGGCCCCGCTTCAACCCATCGGGTTCGGCAGGTAGCCGGTAAATCCGCAAATCTTCCACCGTCCCTCGTGGAGCCTGCAATAATAGAGCGTCTGCCACTGCATGACGTCGCGGGTGCCATCGCTCTTTGTCAGGCCTCCATCGAACTTCTTGCGGACAAGCGCCATGTCGCCCTCGATCTCGATATCCTCGAGCGTCGTGGTGGTGAAGATCGCCGTACGGGTATCCTCGGCGAAGCTCTGCGTGGCAAAGTCCTTTGCCTGCTTCAGCCATTCGTCGCGATAGGCCGAAAGGGCCGGGAATGCCAGGCGCCACTTGTCGGGGCTGACCTGCCTGCGGCCGTCGATGCCGATGAAGCCCTCCTCAACGAAATCATCCTCGACCATCGACCAGTCGGCTGCCAGGAATGCGTCGATATCGCGGGGTACGAGCATCTCCCAAATGGCGTGCCGTGCAGCATCGGAAGACGGGAAAGGATTCTTGAAAGGATCGCGCATTCTCGGCCCCGAATTTAAATTCTTTTCATAAATGGCGTTTTTCTCTGGTCAAAATCCGCTTTCTATGGTCCCTTGTCAACTTATCAAGAAAATAATTTGCAGGAACCCCAGCATGTCCATCAAGCGATATGGCACTGTTCAAACGGGCGCCGGCGGCAAGGCGCTGCCTTTCGCGCGCGCTGTCGAGGCCGATGGCTGGCTCTACGTTTCGGGCCAGGTAGCAATGGAAAACGGCGAGATCATCGACGGCAATATCGTTGCCCAGACGCACAAGACGATCGCCAATGTGCTCGCCATTCTCGATGAAGCCGGTTACGGCGTCGAGGATGTCGTGCGCGTTGGTGTCTGGCTGGATGATCCGCGCGACTTCTGGACCTTCAACAAGATCTACCAGGACTATTTCGGCGCGCATCCGCCTGCCCGCGCCTGCGTCCAATCGTCGATGATGGTGGATTGCAAGGTCGAGATCGACTGCGTCGCATACAAGAAGAAGGTCGACTAGGAGATCGGCAGGGAGGAACCGGCTTGGATATCTTTTCGACATTGCAGGAAGACAAGAGCCGACTCTCCGCCTCCGAGAGCCGCATCGCCGAAATCGTCGTCAATGATTTCGAATTCGCCGTGAATGCCTCGATCATCGAGCTTGCCGAACGTGCGGAAGTGTCGCCGCCGACGGTCACCCGTTTCTGTCGCCGGCTCGGCTGCGAGAGCTTTTCCGATTTCAAGGTGCAGCTTGCCCGCACCGCCCATGTCGGCGTGCGTTACCTGAAGCCGGAATCGAAGAGCCACGCTCCCTCCGACGTCGCGCAGGATATCATCACCAAGGCGCAGAACGCATTGTTCCTGCTGCATCGCTCGCTGGACCTGACGGCGATCRAAGCTGCCGTTGCGCAGATCGCCAGGGCGGAGRTGATCTATGCCTTCGGTTCGGGCGGCAATTCCTCGATGATMGCCGACGAGCTGCAGAACCGGCTCTTTCGGCTTGGCTTGCGTGCCACGTCCAGCTCCGACCACAGCATGCAGCTGATGATGGCGGCAGCTGCAAAGCCAGGCGACGTGATCATCGGTTCGTCCTTTTCCGGACGCAATGCCGAGCTGGTGCGGGCCTTTGCGCTCGCACGCGAGGGAAAGGTCAGGACCATCGCGCTGACGCAGACCGACAGCCCTGTCGCCAGCGCCGCCGAAATCGTCGTGCCGATCGATCTTCCGGAAGGTACCAACATCTATCGGCCGACATCCACGCGCATCGCCTATATTGCGACCGTCGATATCCTGGCGAGCCTCGTCGCCTATGCCATCCAGCCGAAGGCATTGACGACGCTCAGACGCATCAAGCAACAGCTGGTCGCGCACCGCGATGGCGACGACGACAAGCAGCTGCTCGGAGACTGATCAACAGAAGGAAGCGGCAATGACGCAATCGGTGGCCATCGTAACGGGTGCAGCAGGCGATATCGGCGCGGCGATCGCCGGCCGGCTGAGCGACGATCATGACGTCATCCTGCTTGCCGATATCGATGCCGGCGCCGCGGCGGCCACGGCCGGCAGGCTTGGACCGACGGACCGTTTCATTGCCGTCGAATGCGATGTGACCAGTGAGACCAGCTGTGCGGCTCTTGCCGGACGCGCTGCCGAACTCGGCAGCCTGCGCACGCTCGTCAACAATGCGGGGGCTGCCCGCGCCGTCAGCCTGCATGACACGACGCCGGAGATCTGGCGCGCCGACAACGCGCTCAACCTCGAAGCGGCTTTCCTCTGCTTCAGGGCCGTCGCGGATCAGCTGAAGATGTCGCGAGGCTCGGTGGTCAATATTGCCTCGGTCAACGGTATGAATGTTTTCGGCCATCCGGCCTATAGCGCCGCCAAGGCCGGTCTTCTGCATTTCACCCGACTTGTCGCGGTCGAATACGGGAAATTCGGGATCCGCTCGAATGCGGTCGCCCCCGGAACAGTCAAGACGCAAGCCTGGGAAGCCCGGGCAGCCGCCAATCCCAATGTTTTCGAGGATGCCCGCCGCTGGTATCCCCTGCAGCGCGTCGTCGATCCCAAGGACGTCGCCAATGCCGTCGCTTTCCTGGCTGGACCACAGGCAGCGGCAATCACCGGCATCTGCCTGCCTGTCGACTGTGGCCTGACGGCCGGCCAGGCCGAGCTCGCCCGCACCTTTTCGCAGTCCGAGCACTATTGAACATCTCAAGAGAATCGAGAGGAACGAGACATGAAACCGGCCTGCTACCGCCTGGAGAACAGCTGGAACCCTGATGGCGGGCCGAATGGCGCGTTCACTTTCACGCTTTTCAATCTTTCCGATAAGCCGCTTTCCGCTTTCAAGCTCGTCTACACGTCACTCACCCGGGTCATTGACGCCAGCGCCTGCACCAATGCCACCTTCCTCAGACGCAACGCCAATTTCCATGAATTCGCGTCACAGGCCGGATTGGCTGTTGCTGCCGGCGAAAGCTGGACCTTCACGGTCGCCGGCCTGCATCGTCCGGCACGCCACTGCACTGACGGCGCCAAGTCCGCCTATCTGACGCTGTCATCGGGAGAGCATCTGCCGGTCGCCGTTTCCGATCTGCTGCTCGAGGGCCGTGTGAGCGAACCTCCGCCCGTGCTCCTGCCCGGGGGCCGCCTCGATCTGCCTTTTGCATTGCAGCCGTGGCCGGCCGAGATCGACGCCAAGCCGGGCGACGACTTTCCGGTCGTCCTCTTTCCGGAGGGAGCGAGTGCCGAGGAATTGGTGGCGATCTCCGAGGTCATTGCCCTGACGCACCGCCTTTTCGAGGGCGACCATTCGGTTTTCAATCTCGTGGCCTCGCCGCAGGGCCGGTCACTCGCCTTCGAGATTGACGCCGGGCTCGATGGCGAAGCCTACCGGCTGCGCTTTGCCGCAGACCACATCACGCTTTCCTATTCGGGAGCTGCCGGCCGCCAATATGGCCTCACTTCGCTTGCGCAATTGCTGAACGGGGCGCGCGTGAGCAAGGGCAAATTCCGCTTTCCGGTTTCCGGAACGATCTTCGACCGGCCGCGCTACAGCTGGCGCGGGTGCCATCTGGACGTCTCCAGGCAATTCTATCCGGTTGTCGACGTCAAGCGGCTGATCGACATCCTTGCCTGGTTCAAGTTCAACATCTTCCACTGGCACCTGACCGATGACGAGGCCTGGCGCCTGGAGATCAAGGCCTATCCGCAGCTGACGACTACGGGCGTGCTGCGCGGACCGGACGAACCGCTTCTGCCGCAGCTCGGCAATGGCGCAGAGCCCGCCGGCGGCTTCTATTCGCAGGACGATGTCAGAGACATCGTCGCGCATGCCGGCGCCCTCCATGTCGAGGTCGTGCCGGAGATCGACATTCCCGGCCACAATGCAGCGACACTGATCGCCCTGCCCGAACTGACCGACGGCCAGGAGGCCCCGGAAAGCTACCATTCGGTTCAGGGCTATCCCAACAATGCGCTGAACCCGGCCGTGCCGCTGACCTACGAATTCCTGGAACAGGTTTTCGACGAAATGGTCGAGCTGTTCCCCTCATCCTACATCCATATCGGCGGCGACGAAGTGGCGAACGGTTCCTGGCTCGCCTCGCCCCGTGCCAAGAAGCTGATGGCCGATGAAGGCATTTCCGGCACGTTCGGACTGCAGTCCTTTTTCCTGAAGCAGGTCAAAACGATGCTCGACAAGCGCGGCCGCAAGCTCGCGGGATGGAACGAGGTCGCCCATGGCGGTGGGGTTGCGGCAGAAGACAGTCTGCTGATGGCCTGGGAAAATCCACAGGTCGGCATCGAACTTGCCGGCCAAGGCTATGATGTCGTCATGACCCCCGGCCAGGCCTACTATCTCGACATGGTCCAGGCCGAGGCCTTCCAGGAACCCGGCGCAAGCTGGGCCGGCACCGTTCCGCCAGCCCACACCTATGCCTATGAGGCAGCCGGCGAATTCCCCGAAGAGCTGAAGCACAAGCTGAAGGGTGTCCAGGCCTGCATCTGGTCGGAACATTTCCTGTCACGCGGTTATTTCAACCGTCTCGTCTTCCCCCGTCTTCCGGCAATTGCTGAAGCTGCCTGGACGCCGAAGGCAGCCAAGGATTGGGACCGGTTCGCGGCGATCGTGCCACTGAGCCCGACACTTTGAAATGGCAACGTATGCCGCAATCGGCGCGGCGAGCGCTAATCGGAAGCTTATTGCGCCGCTTCTGACCCTGGCCAAGGGTATGGAGCGTTTGATCCGGCGGGACATCGGATAGCTGATGAATGTAAGACCGAAGCGCGCGGCCTTTCCCTTCGGCAAGGATTTCGGCTACACGACGCATGCCTGCCTTCCAAAGCACTTGCATGCCAGATCCATGGCGGTCCTGGCGAGGGCGGGACGTTCCCGTCCCGCCTGGCGCGCTCCAACCCGTTGACGACCATCATGAACCGCTTGATCCCCGACGTTTTCCGTAATCCTGCAATCCGCGTGAGCATGATTGCCATTTTCACGTTCGGATTTGCGGGCGCGACGACGACCCCTTATCGATCCGTGGTCGGTATCCTCGAACTCGGCCTGTCGAACGAGGTTTACTCTGCGCTGATCTTTGCAGCGGCGGCCGTCAACGTGATTGTCAGCATTCTTTTCGGCAATCTTGCCGACCGGCTCGGGGAATATCGCACGATGATGCTTGTCGCGGCGACGTTCGGTGTTGTCGGCTATGGCGCCGTCTACTTTTTTCCCACTCAGGGAATCTTTGTCCTCAGCGCGCTTCTGCTGCTGCCGGTCTATGGCTCGCTGAACTCGTTGCTCTTTGCCAATGTGCGTGCCGCAGCCAGGGGAATGGCGCCTGGCGAGGTGGCGACCGTCAATTCCGGTGTGCGGGCAATGATCTCACTCTCCTGGGTGCTTGTTCCGGGGCTAACGGGCGTTCTGCTGTCCTCCTCGCCCTCCATGTTACCGGCCTATCTCTTTGCTTCCATGTCCTGCCTGGTCTGTCTCGGGCTCGTCGGCGTCTTGCTGCCACGGCAAAGCGGCACGGACAATGCCGCCACGCACCATCTCTCCTATCTTGCCGCACTCGGCCAGGTGATCTCTCCGAGGATCATCAGCCGGGTGATGGCGGTCGCGCTGATCAGCAGCACCTTGCATGTGAACGACGCGATACTTCCCCTCGTCGTCACCGGCGCCGCCCACGGCACGGTCGCCGATATCGGTATTCTGGTGGGGATCGTCGCACTTCTGGAAGTGGTCTTCATCATCGTCTGGTCGCGCATGCTGCGCATTGTCGGCCAGCTTGCAGCCCTTGTCCTCGGGGCATTGATCTACGCGGTCTATCTGATCCTTCTGGCTTTTGCCGATCAACCCTGGCATGTCTACGCGCTCACCCTCATCAGCGGCATTGGCGCAGCGTCGCTCATCTCCATTCCGATTACCTACCTTCAGGACCTGATCGCCGATCGGCCCGGTCTCGGCAGCGCGCTGATCTCCGTCAACATCTTCCTCGGCGCCGGGCTGAGCGCCGTCCTCTTTGCGGCAGGGACTGCCATCACCAGCTATTCCGGCACGGCGGTGGTCGCTGCTTTCTCGGGGCTTGCCGGGACGGCGTGGCTGCTGTTTCTCGACCGGCGGGCCTCACGGTCCGCAGCCGGTAACGATTGAAGCGACCCTCGGTGCGCGAGACAACGCCTAACTTACCCCATTCAGAACGACCATCTTGTCATCGGCCATCTCCTGCATCGTCCAGGGGATACCGCCGACGCCATAACCGGACTGGCGGCGACCTGCGAACGGCATCCAATCCGTCCGAAACGCAGTGTGATCGTTGATCAGAACGGCTGCTGCATCCAGACGTTTCGCCGCCCGGAGTGCGACGGCGATATCCGAGGAAAATACGCTCGCCTGAAACGCATAAGGCAAGGAGTTGGCAATCCGAACCGCATCGTCGAGGTTCTGGTAACCGTAAACACAGGTCAGCGGGCCGAAGACTTCTAGCTGCGAGACCTTTGCGTCCGCCGGCGGATTGATCAGGACCGAGGGCAGCAGCGTCGTGTCCGAAAGACGCCCACCCCCGAGCTGCCTTGTTCCGGTATCAACCGCTTCCCGGATCCAGTTCGACACCCGCTCCGTTTCGCGTGGCAGGATGAGTGGCCCCACTTCCGTTTGCGGCAACGTCGGATCGCCGACCCGAAGAGCCGCGACCCCGGCGGCTAGGTTCTCGGTGAACGGTTCCAGGAGATCCTCGTGCACGAATATCCGCTGGACCGATACGCAGACCTGCCCCGCATGATAGTAACCGCCTTTGATAATAGGGCCGACGACCGCGGCCGCATCTGCACTTCGATCAACGATGACAGGTGCTGCGCCGCCATGTTCAAGTGCACATCTCGTACCGGGCGGCAGCTTGCTCTTGAGATACCATCCGACTTTCGCCGATCCGATGAAGCTCAGAAACGCAACGCGGGGATCGGTCGCAAACGATTCAGCAAGGGCGTTGTCATCGGTGACGAAGGTTTGACACCAGCGCTCGTCCAGGCCGGCCTCCCAAAGCAACTTCACGATTTCGATACACGAGATCGGCGTCGTTGCAGCAGGCTTTACGATAACGGGACATCCGACGGCGATGGCAGGCGCAATTTGATGGACGATGAGATTGAGTGGATGGTTGAATGCCGAGATCGCCGCTACAACACCAATCGGCTCCTTGGTCGTGAAGGCCCACCGATTGAGACTGGCGGCAGTCAATCCCATCGGGACTTCCTTGCCGCCGAAGTTGCGGATCTCATCGGCGGCATTGACCAGCCCGTCGATCGCTCGTGTGACTTCGATGATCGCGTCCGCCAGCGGCTTGCCACCTTCCCGCGCGATCATCATTGCGAAGCGGTCGCGATTGTCGTGCAGGAGCGCTGACGCCTTTCTGAGGATCGTCATGCGCTGATGGGCAGGCAACCACCCCTCGCGATCGGCAAAGGCTTTCGCGGCAATATCCAGCTTGCGGTCAAGTGAAGCGGCGTCATCTGTGGGCAACTCGGCGATGATCGCCCGATCGAATGCCTGATAAACCGTCAGGGTAAGCGACATTTCATGCCTCCAGTATTGCCGGCAGCCGTTCGCGCAGCTCTTTGACCAGCACACGTTCATTTTCCGAGTAGTCGATGGGGACATTAATTAGATGCACGCCCCCACCCTTGAAGGCATCCTCGAGCACCTGCTTGAACTGGCCGATTTCATCGACCCTTGTGCCTTTGGCGCCATAGGATTCCGCATATTTGACGAAGTCCGGATTGCCGAATGTCATTCCGAAGTCCGGAAATTCGTCTACAGCCTGCTTCCAACGGATCATCCCGTAGGCGTCGTCCTCAATGACGAGAATGACGAGGTTCAGGTTGAGCCGGACGGCGGTTTCCAGCTCCTGCGAATTCATCATGAAGCCACCGTCGCCGCAGATCGCCATGACCCGTCGTTCCGGATAAAGCATCGAAGCGACCATTGCCGATGGAAGGCCAGCCCCCATCGTCGCGAGCGCGTTATCGAGAAGCAACGTGTTCGCCATTCTGGTGCGATAGTTGCGAGCGAACCAAATCTTGTACATGCCGTTGTCGAGAGCGAGAATGCCGTCATGGGGCATGACCTCGCGGATGTCGTGGACCAGCCTCTGAGGCGTAAACCGTTGTTCGGTCGCGCGGTCTGCAATTCGGTCCAGAATTCGCTCGCGCAGGTGAAGAAGCGCCTGCGCGTTCGGCAACTTGCCCTCCAGGCGATCTGCGAGCGCCTTGAGTGACGGCCCCATGTCGCCGATGACCTCGGCCTGAGGAAAATAGACCTGCTCGACCGTTGCCGGCTGATATCCGATATGAACGACTTTCGGACCGCGCCTGCCCATGATGAACGGTGGTTTTTCGATCGTATCGTGGCCGATCGTGACGATCAGATCTGCCTGCTCGATGGCCTCGTGAACATAGTCTTTCTCCGAGAGGGCCGCAGTGCCCATGTAGAGTTCGGTTCCCCCTGGAACCGTCCCCTTCCCCATCTGCGTCGTGAAATAGGGGATGCGGGCTCGAATAACGAACTGCGCGAGGTCTGACGTGGAGCGGGGACGAGAGGCTGCTGCTCCGAACATGAGCAACGGACGCTTGGCCGATGCAATCAGGGCCGCGGCACGATCGAGCGCAGCATCGCTTGCCGTCGGCAGTTCGAGCTGATGCGGGGCGATCAGCGCGATGTCCTCACATTCCTCCGCAGCGATGTCTTCAGGCAGTTCGAGATGAACCGGACCAGGCCGTTCCTCCTGCGCGATCCTGAACGCTTCCCTCACCATGGTCGGGATCATCTGCGGCGAAACGATCTGGCGCGTGAGCTTGGTCAGCGGCTTCATCGATGCGATGACGTCAACAATCTGGAAGCGAGCCTGCCGCGATGACAGAATTCCCTTCTGGCCGGTAATCATCACCATGGGCATCGCGCCGAGAAGCGCGTAGGCCGCTCCCGTCGACAGGTTCAACGCTCCTGGACCAAGCGTCGTTAGGCATACGCCAGGCTTACCCGTCAGTCGCCCGTAGGTCGCTGCCATGAACGCGGCCGCCTGCTCGTGTCGCGTGAGCACGAGCTGGATGGACGACTTGCGGATGGATTCGACGACGTCGAGGTTTTCTTCGCCTGGAATGCCGAAGATGCGCTCCACACCTTCGTTTTCAAGCGCCGCAATGAGGAGATCTGAGCCTTTGGTCATGGAAGGTGCCCGTGTGAGTTGGCGTCGCGGTCGAGAGCAACGCGATGAGAGACTTCAGACAGTCAAGATAGGTCGATTTACGGTCCGAACCAAACGCTCCATATTGCAGATTTTGCAGTCGAGATATGCTCTCAGAACCTTCCTCGGGTTTGTGCGGCGATTCAAGCGTGATGCTGCAGCTCGCCAGCGAGGAAATCGATAAGGGCCTGCACGCTGTGGCTGGCCGCATTCCCGTTGGTGACCGCATACCCATTGATGCCGGCAAGCAGAACAAAGATGGCTTCGGCATGACGCACGCCTAGCCAAAACGTGGAATTCGATTAACTCAACATTATCTGTCGTGAGGAGTTAGCCGCTATGCAAATCAGCAGTTCCTGGCTTGATATCTGGACGATCATGTTGATTGGGCCCGGTGTAATTGGCGGTTTGATGTTGATAACGGGCGTTATTTACCTCTCTTATCTCTCGGAAGAATGGGCACGGCGGAAGTCTCGGTCTGCGACATCACAAAACGGCGCATTGAGCGGTGTTCAATTCGAGCGCAGTGAGGGCGGCGCTTGGCCGACATCACGCGGCGACGGAAGCGGAGGAGCGCATCAATGAACAACCGAGTCGTTTGATGAAGCGGACAGCTGATATCTCAGAGAACGGAAGAGCGGCGAGGACCTCTTCTTGCCTCTCCATTATGGAGCTCATCAGAATGTCCGATGTGTTGGAGCGTTCCAGGAATTTTGTCAGTACCTTTTCTTCAGACTATCCCTGACCAACCCGGGCAATCATGAGCAACAAAGGTCGTTACTCTCCAGCACCGAAAGGCGGCCGCTTTGGTAGGGTGCTGGGCTGGACCATACTGGTGTTGGGTATGCCCCTGGCGCTTCTTGCTGCCTTGATGCCATCAAATGAATACCAGGCGACACTGGGCATCGACGCGCTGGACTGCGACGGCCTGATCAATGTGGCGATCTTCGCCATTCCCGCGCTTTTCATCTACGCAGCGGGTTTCGTCGTCAACGCCATTGGTTGGCGTAATCGGGCGAAGCGCGTGCTCGCCATTGCCTGCGCTGTCATTTGCGTCGCGGTTGCAGCGAATCTTGTTCGTGCCGTTATCGAAGACGGCAAACAGCAGGCGGCCTGTCTTGTCAGATAGAATCAAACAGGATCTTGGATCGCAGCACGAAACAACGCAGCCTCTTCAGGCGTGCTCCCTAAGATCGCCTCTTGCGATCCGGCAAGGGCGGCGAGGATACGCTTGGGCCGCGAGTAACACACTTGATGGGATGTGAATTGCGGACTCCCTTTACCGATCATTGACAGGCAGCGGCGCTCCGCATCGCAGAAGAAATCGAATATTAAATCCGTCGTCGTCCCGTCTTATGTCGTCTATCCAGACCGATCTTGAAGCGTTTGTTCGCGAGCGCCTCTTGCTGCCAGGGACAACGCCTCCTTGATCCTTTCGGCGCTGGCCGGTTTGGTGATGACGACATGTCCATCGGCGTCCTCGACGAGGTCGGGATTCGCTGTGAGATAGGCGACGCCCAGTCCGAATCCAGCAAAAAGCGCGCGGGCGATGGAGGGGCCAGTGAGGCCGTCTCCAAGCCGAACATCGATAATCGCGACATCCGCCTCCGGTCCAAGCTCCAAAGCTTCGGACGTGTTTGTCGCGATGCCGGCGATTTCAAATCCCGCGGCGATCGCGACCTCCTCGATTGCGAGAGCAATTATTGGTTCGTCTTCGACGATGAGCAGACGCATGGTTCTTCTCCAAGGCGGTTGTAAATAAATGTAGGCGACACACGATGGCGCTTTCCGAGCGTGTCACCTGGTTGCGCCGTCAGGCTGCTGCACCTGAACGAAAATTCTGCCTTGCTGGCGGGGCCCGCCGTTGGCGTGGGTGACGGGCGACACGCCGATCGACAGCGCCGTCATCAGGACGGAGAGGGTCTTGATTTTCATGATATACTCGCTTTTCGAGGCCGCACGACGCCGTGGCAGTCGACGTGCGGTGGGGCTTCATTTCTGTTGAGGGTGGGCGGACGCGGTTTAAAGTGCGCGTCCTTGATCCGGTCAGTTGATGATCTGGATCACCTTTCGCGACGACGGTTCGACGATGACGCGCTCGTTGTTGACRATTGCATATGAATATTTCGAATTTTCCGGAACCGGTGTCACGACGACGGTTTGCGGAAGCGGCTGACCGACGACGACCTTCTCCTTGACTACGACGCGGGTCGAGGGTGCAGGTGCCTCACGGACATAGGTGACGACCTTTTCCGGCGGCGGATCGATCACCGTGCCGACGATGGCACCAGCAACACCACCGACGGCAGCACCGACAGGGCCGCCGACGATCGCGCCGGTGACTGCGCCGCCTGCAGCGCCGTTAACCGTCGAAGACTGCGCGAACGCAACGCCCKACATCAGTGCCGCGGCTGCGGCCGCACCTACGATAAGTTTGGAAAGCATCTGATCCTCCTTTTGTTCAAGCGGCCTTTTTGACCGCTGCTGAACCAACGGCAGGAAATCCTTCGCTGTTCCCGACCTCCGACCTCAGTCCGGGGGGTGACCCGGACCAAAGTCCCGGACGGAAGATGAAGGCTGCGCGTGATGCCACACGTGCTATTATCGACGGACCGAACAATGGACCGGAGCACGGAATTGTGAATCGCAAGGAAGTCGGACGCAGACGCCTCGCCATGCGCCTGCCACAGATGCGCAGCCGGATCATGTCCGCTCGGCGCCCATGGCAGCTTCAGATGTTCGAGGCCTATGAACTCGCTGTCGAGACCCGCGAGTTCATGCGCTTCAATCCTTCCGAGGAAATCCTGTTCGAGGAGTACGTGACTGCATGCCTTGAGATCGAACGTGACGTCGTTCGATCCATGCGTGACGACCGCCTCGAAAGCTAAACCTACGGGGCAAGCGACGTGCGGCTCTCGATCGCCGTCTTTAGCGGAGTTCCCTTGGAGTAGGCGACCGCTACGTCTCGGGGGCGTGCCGTGACCGACATCAGCTCGGTTTGATCGCAGGAAACTGCTCCCGTATGGCGACGCGCCGCCGACATGACCTGGAGCGTCATCACGGGAGTAGGATTCTGGCCTCGAAACCATCCACGCGTCCGCTTGCGGGTGATAAAAGCTCGAGAACCCCACCCATCTGCCGGACCATCGTGTCGGCAATCGCGAGGCCCAACCCCGAACCCTTTGCGGAAGTCGTCCCGCGACGAAACCGCAATTTCAAACCCTTGAGATCGGTCGCAGAGAGCGCCGGACCGTCGCTAGCGATGCCTATGATACCTTTATCGTCGATGGAGATCACGATCCTGCCGCCTGGCTCTCCATGAACAACTGCATTTTCGATGAGATTGCCTACGACAATGCCAAGCGCATCAACATCKACCATGCGCATCAGTGGTTTGGTCGAACTTGCATATACCAGCCGCTGCGTCGCTCCCAAATTGCGCTTGTAGTCCCCTATGACCAGATCGAGCACATAGCGGAGATCGGTCATGACCGCAGCCTGCCCGAGGCCGGCCTCTGCCCGTGCGAGCTGCAAGAGTTTTTCGGACGTATGTCCGAGCTTGACGAGCGCTTGCTCTATATTGCGCGCCCGCGCCTTCAAGGCGTCGTCCGGCAGTTCAGCCAGAAGTCTTTGCGTCTGGGCTAACGCCCCGGCCAGAGGCGTGCGTAGTTCATGCGCGCTGTGCGTGGCGAACTCCCTTTCCGCATCGATCGTCGCCCGCACGCGCTGAAGCAAAAGGTTCACGGACTGGGCGATTGGCTTCAGTTCCCGAGGCGTCGTCTCCGTCTCGACCGGCGACAGGTTGCCACCGTCCTTCTCCGAGATCGCTTCGCGCAGTTTATTGATAGGGTCCACGGCCCTTCTTGTAATCCACGCCATCAAGAGCAAGCTGAGTGGCAGCAAGACGGCTAGCGGGATGAGCATGGTCACCGCGCTTTCGCGGACGGCTTCGCGCCGGTTGCTGAACTGATCAGCGACCTGCAGGAATATTGCACCATTCGCACTAACAGCCGTGTAGAAACGGTACTTTTCGGAATCATGAAAACCTGCCGTCAGCGGCACATCGAACGGCTCTACAGGGGAGCCCTTTGAATGGAAAAGAATGCGTCCGTCTGCGGCGCGTACGTGGTAGACTAGGTATTCGTGGGCGGAAGGCGCCAGCGGCGTCCGCTCCTGMTGATCACCATTCCGGATATCTGGAATCCGACCCTCTTCAACGATAGCCAGCAATCGTTCGCCAGTTTCCTTGAGCGCACCATCGAAGATCTCGTCGAACTCCGAGCGCATTACAAGGATTCCCAGTCCGATGGCCCCAAGCCAGAATATGACCAGTAGGCCCGAAAGCGCGGTCATAAGAGGGTAGATGATGCTGCGATTTTTTCTCATTCAACCATCAGCATATAGCCGATGCCTCGCGCCGTCCTGATCTTCTCCAACCCGATCTTCTTGCGCAGCCTGCTGATGTAGACCTGCACAGTATTGCTCTCGACCTCCTCGCCGAACGCATAGAGGGCTTCCTCGATCCGCTTCTGCGTGATTAACTTTCCAGGCCTCTGGACGAGCAGATCGAGCAACGCCCATTCGCGTGGGGTCAACTGAACGTCCTGMCCGCCAACCGTGACAGAATGGGTTGCTCGTTCAATTACGATATCGGAAACCCGGACGATGTTTTGGGGACGCCCCTCGTAGCGGCGACGGACAGCGAGGATTCTTGCCTCGAGCTCGCCGAGGTTGAATGGTTTGATCAAATAGTCGTCAGCGCCTGCGTTAAGACCGGCGATGCGATCAGAAATCTGATCACGGGCGGTCAGGATGATTACCGGGGCATGACCTCCCTGTGCTCGAAAACCCTCGAGGAAAACCAGCCCGTTGCCGTCGGGAAGCTGCAGATCAAGGAGAATGAGGCCGTACTCGACAGATGTGCTTGCAGCCTCGGCATCCGCCATCGTGTGGACCCAGTCAGTCGCGTAGCCGGCAATATTGATGTGGTCTCGAACGGCCTCACCGATGAGGTCGTCGTCTTCGACTAAGAGTATGCGCACCATTCACTCCCACTGGTTCAATGTCTTGCAAGCGCCCTGCGCCTGCCTCGTTGTACCGGCTCAGGACCCGCAAGCGCATCCGACGAGCCCGGGCGACCTCGTTTTCATCGACAACGCGACAGACAGCATCGAGCAATCCCTTATAAAGCTACGCTGCCATATAGCCACGAGCCGCTTCATATTCGGACAACCAGGCAAGCCCATCTCCAGGCCGAAGGACAGAGAAGCCGTCGCCCCGAAATTACTGTTTGGTTGAGGCGGAATAGCGATCAGCGTGCGAATATCCCCACTGGTCGCTCCATGCGGATCACCAGTGGTATGAAATACCGACATTGACCGCGTTTGTGACGATGTTCGTCTTCAGGCGGTCGCCGCTGTCGATCGGCACGTCGACGCGTGAATAGGTGCCCTTGTATTCCACGAAGGTCGACCAGTTGTCGGTGACGCGGAAGTC